>JBDTXZ010000040.1:0-11720 GCA_040005935.1 bacterium
CCGGCATGTGGCGCAGCCATAACGCGGCCGAGGTGAACGACTTCGATGCGCTGGACTTCATCGAGGCCAAGAAGGTGCGCCGCCTCGACCGTTTCAGTTGCTTCTCCATCGCGTGCGCTCGGCAAGCCATGGTGGACGCGGACCTCGATCTCGCCGGCGAAAATCGCGAGCGCATCGGCGCCATGATGGGCAGTGCACTCGGTGGAATTCGCTTCGCGGAACACCAACTTGGCGTCTTCCTGAGCGAGGGAATGAAGGCGGTGGATCCCTCGCTCGCACTCAACGTGTTCGGCGGTGCGGCGAGTTGTAACATCGCCATCGAGCTCGGCGTACAAGGACCAAATTCCACCAACGCCATGAGCTGCGCGTCCGGCACCATTGCCGTCGGCGATGCGTTTCGGGCCATTCGCGACAACTACGCCGATGTGATGTTCGCTGGTGGAGCGGAGGCGCCGCTCGCGCCGCTCTGCTTCGGGTCGTTCTCGCTCATCCGCGCGATGTCCATCCGAAACGACGATCCCACTTCTGCATCGCGGCCCTTTGACAAGGATCGTGATGGCTTTGTCATGGGTGAGGGTGCCGCCGTCCTCGTCCTCGAGGAGTTGGACCGCGCGATGGCGCGCGGCGCACATATCTACTGCGAGATCGCTGGGTTCGGGAGCACGAACGACGCGCACCACATGACCGCGCCACGCCCCGACGGTTCGCAGGCCGCTCGCTCCATGCGCCTCGCGTTGAAGGATGCAAACCTCATTGCGGGCGACATCGGCTACGTGAACGCACACGGGAGCTCCACACCACTCAATGATCCCACGGAAACGCTCGCGCTCAAGCAGACGTTCGAGCAACATGCAGCGCGCTTGCAGGTCAGCAGCACCAAGGGCTATTACGGGCACGCACTCGGCGCGTCCGGAGCGATGGAGCTTGCGATCACGTCACTGGCGCTCGACCGCCGTTGGCTTCCCCCAACGTTGAATCATGAAACGCCAGCCGAAGGATGTGATCTCGACTACATCCCGAACCACGGTCGCGACGCCGATGTCGAATTCGCGCTGAGCAACAGCTTCGGGTTCGGCGGCATCAATGCGGCGGTCGTGCTCAAGCGGCACGACGGGGTCTGACGCGCCTGCGGCCAGCCCGTTATCGTTGAGGCGCGGCTGGAATCGCTGGCCGCTCACCTCGTACTCACGGGTTTCCATGCGCGATAGCTGGCGCCATTTCATCGCTGAATTCGTCGGCATCTTCGCACTCGTCTTCGTTGGCGGGGCGACGATCATGTCGTCGACCATGTCGAACATCAATCCGCTGTTGCCCGCGGCGCTGGCACACGGCCTAATCCTTGGCATCATGGTCACGGCGACGATGCGCATCTCGGGGCACCTGAACCCCGCGGTCACCATCGGGTTCATGGTCACTCGGCGCATCGACTTGATGATGGGCGTGGTCTATATCATCGCGCAGCTGCTTGGCGCCGCCGTTGCCGCGTATGCGCTGAAGGCCGTATTCCCCGAGCACGTGGCGATTGCCACTCGGCTCGGCGGTCAGACAATCAGCGGCGACATCGGCATGTGGCAAGCGATTCTGTGTGAGGCCATCGCGACATTCTTCCTGGTGTTCGTGGTGTTTGGCACTGCGGTCGATCCTCACGCGCCCAAGGTTGGTGGATTCGCCATCGGGCTTACAGTCACGGCGGACATTCTCGCCATTGGCTCGCGCACTGGTGCATCGATGAATCCGGCCCGGTCTTTCGGCCCTGCTGTCGTGTCGCAGATGTTCGAGGGGCAGGTCGTGTACTGGATCGGCCCCATCATCGGTGGCATCGCCGCGGCGTTGCTGTATGACGGATTGTTCCTGCGCCGCGGCAAGGAACAGGCGGATCATGGCGCGGTCGACCCTCGCGGCTGAGCGCACCAATGCTGACGCTCACGCTGCGCGATTTTGAAGAGGCCCGTGCGCGCATCGACGCGCACATCAAGCACACACCGCTGCTCACGTCGCGCCAGCTCAGCGAGCTGACGGGTTACGACGTGCGGTTGAAGGCCGAGAACTTTCAGACCGTGGGCTCGTACAAGATTCGCGGACCGCTGAACAAGTTCGCGCAGATGCCGGAGGAGCAGAAACGGCGCGGCGTTGTCTGCTCGTCGGCGGGGAATCATGCGCAGGGCGTCGCGCTTGCCGCACGCATTTATGGAATTCGGGCCGTTGTGTGCATGGCCACGAACGCGACGCCGGCAAAAATCGCCGCGACGAAAGCGTACGGCGCCGAAGTCGTGCTGCACGGCAACATCTGGGACGAGGCGAATGAAAAGGCGAAGGAGCTCGTGCGTGACGAAGGGCTCACGTATGTCCATCCGTTCGACGACGCGCAGCTCATCGCCGGACAGGGTACACTTGGCCTCGAGATCATTCAGGACTGGCCGAACGTCGACGCGGTTGTCGTGCCGATTGGCGGCGGCGGGCTCATTGCCGGCGTGTCGATGGCGGTAAAGAGCCACAATCCGAACATCAAGGTGATCGGAGTGGAGTCGTCGGACGGTCCCGCAATGAAGGCGAGTGTCGACGCGGGCGCACTCCAGACCATCGACTGCAAGACGGTGATCGATGGTCTTCGCGTGCGTCGAGCCGGAGAGCTCAATTTTTCGGTGGTGCAGCGCTTCGTCGACGAGATCGTCACGCTGCCAGACCGCGAGATCTTCGACGCCATGTTGTGGGTGATGGAACGATGCAAGCTCGTGATCGAGGGCGCAGCAGCAGCTCCCGTGGCAGCGCTGATGCACGGATTGGTGAAATTGCCTGCCGGCTCGCGAGTTGCCGCGGTGATGTCGGGCGGCAACGTGAATCTGGACCAGCTTCGCGGACTGAGCTGGAACTAGGAATTCTTGTCATCCTGAGCGAGCGTAAGCGAGTCGAAGGACCTGCACTCCCGAATGCGACCAACCTCTCTCGCCCATGTTCGCGCAGCCGTTCGGGCCCTGGCCGACGCTGAGCGCGCTGCGGGCGCCGCGCGGTTTTTCAAGACAGGCCCAGGCGACTACGGCGAGGGCGACAAGTTCCTCGGCATTCGCGTACCCGATCTTCGTCGAATTGCGCGTGCGAGCCGGGCGCTCTCTCGCAACAACACACTCAAGCTGCTTCGCTCGCCCTGGCATGAGGAGCGACTCGTCGCATTGTTGATTCTCGCCGACGCGCACCAGCGTGCTGCAGCGACCGAAAAGCTCGAACTCCATCGCGCGTATCTGGCCAATACGGCCTACGTCAACAACTGGGATCTCGTGGACTCCTCGGCGGGGGAGCTCGTGGGTTCTCACATACCTTCGCTCGGTATGCAACGACTGCAGCGACTCGCACAGTCGGCGTCACTTTGGGAGCGGCGCATAGCCATCGTCGCGACATTCTGGACGATCAGGCATCAAGACTTTTCGCCCACACTGGTGATCTCGGAGCGCTTGATCGACGACGAGCACGACCTCATTCACAAGGCGACGGGGTGGATGCTTCGCGAAGTGGGCAAGCGCGATGTGGCGGTGTTGCGGAGGTTTCTCGATGCACACGCGCCATCCATGCCGAGAGTGGCGTTGCGATACGCGATTGAGCGCTTCGAGGACGCCGAGCGACGGCGATACCTCAGCGCATGACCATCAGCTATGCAGTGGAGCGCCCGCCACGACGCGCCACGTGTCGCGCGCAATGAGCAACTCTTCATCCGTCGGAATCACCCAGACGGCGACGCGCGAGTCCTTCGCATCAATGCGAACCTCGACGCCAATGGTTGACGCATTCGCCGTGTCATCGATACCGACGCCGAGCCACTCCAGCCCAGCGCAGATCCGCGCGCGAATTTCGGGCGAGTTCTCACCGATGCCACCAGCGAACGCGATGGCTGTCGCGCCATTCATCGCCGCCATGTAGGCACCGATGTACTTCTTTACGCGGTAGCAGAATACGTCGATTGCGAGGCGTGCGCGCCGGTCGCCGTTCTCACGCTCTTCAGCTAACAGCTCGCGCATATCGGCCGTCAGGCCGGAGATACCGAGCACGCCGGACTGCTTGTTGAGCATCGTGTCCATGTCGTGAAGGCTGAGGCCTTCCTTACCGGCGACATAGTCCAGGATGGCCGGATCGAGGTCTCCAGATCGCGTCCCCATGACGAGGCCTTCGAGCGGTGTAAAGCCCATCGATGTATCGATTGACTCGCCGCCGACGATCGCGCACGCCGAGGCACCGTTACCGAGATGGAGCGTGATGATCCGGGTGTCGTCGCGCGACGTGCCGGTGAGTTCGCGGTATCGGTGCGCGATATACCGGTGCGACGTGCCGTGAAAGCCATACCGCCGAACACCGTGACGACGATAGAGTTGATACGGCAACGCGTACAGGTGCGCGTGTTCCGGCAGCGAGTGGTGAAAGGCAGTGTCGAACACGGCGACCTGTGGAACGTCTGTGCCCAGCGCAGCGCGCGCCGCTTCGATGCCGCGGAGATTGTGCGGATTGTGCAGCGGCGCGAGCTCGATGAGATCTTCGAGCTTCCGGCGAACCTCGTCCGTCACGAGTGTCGATCGCTTGAACTTCTCGCCTCCGTGCACGACGCGATGACCGACTGCCTGGATGTCGGCGACTCGCGTAATGGCCGGCGTGTTGTCTGCACGGCTCGTCGTGAGCCAGCGAATGACGAATGCGACAGCGCTCGCATGATTTGCAATGCCCAAGGCGCTCGTCACAGACGCCTCGTCGCCGGCCGTGAGTGTGATGATCGCTTCGCCGCCGATGCGCTCGATCTGGCCGCGCGCCAGCCGACGGTCACGCGCGCTCGCAATGGCCGCTTCGTCGGTATCGATGAGTTGAAACTTGAGCGACGACGAGCCAACGTTGAGAACGAGAATGTGCACGGCAGGTGGCGTCAGGAAGGGCGAACGGCCTCCACCGAGATCGATGGAAGCCGCCTAACGATAGCACCTCGGCAGCGTCCGTTCGCTGATCAGGAGAGGAGCCACTTCGCAACGGCAACCAGATACCCAATCCACGCCAACCCGATTGGAAGCAGCGTCAGCCCGACGCTGAAGATCAGGCCCTGTCGGAATAGTGCGGGCCCGACTGGCGCCACCTCCCCGCCCCACAGGCGCTCGAGCAACGACTCGGTTATATAGCCGAACGAGTAACAGACGTTCGCCAACACGCCGTATGCCACCACGACCTGCCATGGCGCCTGTAGCGGCAGGTGTGGTGGCAACCAGCTGATGGCTTGCAGGACGGCGAGTGTGAGCACCCCCGTCCCGCCGACGACGATGTTGTAGGTCGGTCGGCGGGACTCCCACCAGCCGAGGAGCTGGGCAGGCGACCGTCGGATGGCCGGTGCGGGAAAGAGCAGCCGTGCAAGTGTTGTCATGAACCGTCTCCGGACGTCTAAGCTTGTCCGGGATGATGCGCAAACCAAACCGTCATGTCAAGTACTTTGTACTTTAAAGCCAAAACGCTCAGCCAGCGCTGCAGTACGTGCACCCCTTCTCCTGCGCCCGATTCACCGCAAGTACTCCAGACGGCACGAGCACGACACCGGGAATGAGACCAGCGACCCATTCCTTCTTCGCCACCTCTGGCGTCACGCCGGCGTTTTTCGACAGAAGACCGGAGAGGACGGTCAGCGCCACGTTGCAGCACGTCACCTGTACGCCGCGCGCGAACAGCTTGTCCACCGCCATGCCGGGCATCATCAGGTCGCCGTCATGCGGCTTATGGAAGAAGTTCCGCATCGACGGCGCCTTCGTCGCGGGATCGTGGAGTTTCCCAAACTCACCCAGCTTGTACCGGTTCCAGATGTCGTCGTTGAACGCAATCGGAATGGCAAAGTGCCGCAGTCCAACCACCGCGCTCAGATTGTTGTCCGGAATCTTGTACGCGTCGTTATTGCTGTTCAGGAAGTTCATCGCGAAGCCAAGCGCGAAACCCTCATTCACCGTGATGGCATCGAAGAACTGCTTATGCTTGCCGTTGATCTTCCCGAGCCACGCTTCAGAAAACGGATCCGCGGAGTCGGGCGTCTCAGCGAGTGCGTCGCTGGCCGAGAAGTGCGTTGCCAATCCGCCAGCGGCCAGTGCCGCAGATCCGGTGGCGAGTTGTGTGAGAAAAGCGCGGCGGTCGGGTGATTCCGGCTTGGAGGTCGGCATACATGCCTCTCGTCCCCTAGGTGAGACGACGGCCCGTGCGATCGGAAGCCGTCGCCACGCTCGCACCGGCGCCGTGGGCAGCCGGGTAACGTCACTCTCACTCGCGCGCTTGCGTCCGCGCGTCAACCCGTTGTGTTTCGCAGCTCCCGCTTCGAGCCATACGTGATCTCGTATCGGCCAATCGACTCCAGCACGATGCGCGACGCCTCGTCACTCTTGCCCCACCCAATGATCTCGACACGCTTCCCCTCGAGATCCTTGTAGGTCCGAAAAAAGTGCTCGACTTCGTTCAACATATGCGGCGAAATATCCGCGATGTCAAAGTACTCCTGCTGAAATGGATCGTGGAGCGGAACGCCTAGGATCTTATCGTCGGGCTCGCCACGATCAAGCATCTTCAGCACTCCGATTGGCCGCACGTCGATCTGGCAACCCGGAAACGTCTCCTCCTTCACCAGCACGAGGACGTCGAGGGGATCGCCGTCCTCGTGAAGCGTCCGCGGAATGAAACCGTAGTCACCCGGATAGTGCACCGCCGAGAAGAGCACACGGTCCAATTTGAGCATGCCACTGGCTTTGTCGAGCTCGTACTTGTTGCGGCTGCCCGTCGGAATCTCGATAACGGCGGTTACGCACTCGGGCACATGAAGCCCGGCCGGAAGGTCATGCCAAAGATTGAGCATCAGCCACTGGTGTGGGCCGAACCCGCCGGCCGTGAAATTGGATTGCGCGCATCCTGCAGGTCGGCATTGGCGCCATCGCTCCGCGTCATGGCTCCCTTGTACTTCATCGCATCTTCGTCGACGCCGAAATTCATCGCGTCGAGCTCATGCACCCGCACCATCTGCTCACTCGTTAGATCCGGAAGCCCACTCGACTCCGCGAATTCATCCAGCTGTGCATCGTCGTAAATATTTGGCAGCGCCGTCACGACGAGCGGCTCCGCGAGCAACCACTTCAGCGACGCCTGACCAAGCGTCATCTGCGCATTGGTGAGAAAATTCAGCGTCTTTACCTTCTCCACGCCGTTGACGAGCCAACTCCGCGGACGATGGCGACGATGATCGTTTTCCGGAAACACAGTGTCCGCCGTGTACTTTCCCTCGAGCATTCCACTGGCATGCGTGACACGCACGTTGAAGCAACAGTTCGGCGCATGACGTCGCGCCGCCTCGATCATGGCTGAGCCAGGGTGCTGCTCGAGCACATTCCAGATCATCTGGATGGTGTTGATGTCCGGCTCACGCTCTACGAGCTCCACGGATTCGTACAGCCATCCAATCGCCGGCCCGAATGCGGCTCCCCACGTCTTGATCTTTCCTTCGCGTTGAAGGTCGCGCAACGTGCCCCAGAGCTCCGCGTCGCGCACATGCTCCATCTTCGCGTTGTGAATCTGCAGCACGTCGATGTAATCCGTCTCCAGACGCTCGAGACAACGCTCCACGGCGTAGCGCAGGAACGTGGGATCAGTGCGCATCGGCAGCTCCTGCTGCCCGCGACGGCTTGCGAGCGCCACCTCGTCGTAGATGTCGTAACCGATCTTCGTGCCGACGACGATCTCACTGCGCCGACCGCGAAACGCGTCGGCGATTTGTCGCTCGGCGCGTCCGTTCCCGTAGGCATCCGCAGCGTCGAAGAACGTGACGCCGTGCACGTCGAGTGCGCGACGCATCATGTCCACGGCTTCGGCATCGGTCTTCTCACCCCACCAACCGGTGGAGACGGTCCAGGTGCCGAAACCGACCTCGCTCACGCGGACGTCGGTGTTGGGAAACAGGCGGTATTTCATGGCGATAAATCTAGCAAGCGCGAAGCGATGCTCAGATGCTCTGGATGATCGCCATGATGTTGCCTTCGCTGTCCTTGAACCACGCTGCCATGGCGCCGCCGCCCGTCGCGATGCCGTTGTCCGTCTTCATGCCGGGAGCGTCGTACTCTTCGAACACCAGGCCGCGGGACCGCAGCTCCGCCATTTCCGCCTTGAGGTCCTTCACCTGCCAGAATGCCTGGCTGGCTTTTGACGTGCCGGCGCCGCCCGAGACGTACATGAAGATTTCCGTCCCACCGCCGCACGTGTACACGACTCCGCCGTTGATCTCCTGCGACGGCTTCAGTCCGACAACCTGCTCGTAGAATTTTCGCGCGCGAGCGAGATCGGACGTTGGGATGTACGGGATGACGGGCGCGTCTTGCAGCATAAAGGCTCCTTACGATAGGGAAACGGATAGTCTGTCCCCCTCGCAGTTTCTCGGCCGCGCGCGCGGTCCGAGCTTGCCTATCCGCCGATCGTTGGTGCGATTGGCCCCTCGCCCACGCGGAACGGGCCCGTGAGCTCGTAGTCGGTCACGAGCTCCGTGAGCTCCCACGCCTTCTTCATGGCGAATCCAAGGCCGAAGATCGAAAGCACGCCGGCATAGATCCCATAGCTGAACGACGACAGGATCGGCAGCACGAAGAGCAGTCCGATTGCACCGATAATGATTGTACCCAGGCTACCGGTCAGTCGAGAAGCAGCGGACATGTTCCCGTCGCTTGCCCGCAGATTGGCGCGTGTCTGCTCGATACGCTGAATCGAATCCGCCTGGGCAATTGAGTCAGTGCGGGCCGCGACCACCGCGGGATCTTCCTCCGCATCATTCACCGGATTCGCCTGGCTGTTCAACTCGTCCTTGATCTCGGCGCTCTCGCCGGCGGGACCGGTTCGCGCTGCGTGCCGAGCGGGCGCCGCAGCCTTGCTGTACTCGCGCGCCGCACGGATCACCGGAAAGAGCATGGCGAAACCCAATGCGAGATACGTCAGCGATACGGCGAGAATCTGGTAGTGCCGTCCGCCGTAGTTCGCCGTCGCCTTGCCAATCGCCTTGGCAACCAGGTAGGCGACGCCAACCGATGCGATGATGCGGAACGCGCCCACGAACATCAACAGGAGCCCGACGCCGAGCATTCCGGCAATCGCCGCGCCTGTGCCGTACAGGATGGCGCGCCCCATCGCGGCCGACCCTGTGCCGCGGTCAATGCGCTCGCGGTAGATCTGCTGGCACTTGGGGCACAGCGGACGACCGTCGAGGTTGAAATACACCGTGCGAAGGATGTTCTTGCATTCGGCGCATGACATGGCCGGCGGCGCTTTGCGTCCGTCGTCCGTCATTCCTTCGGCACGCTTGGCGCGCTCTTCGTTCGTCAGTAACATCGTCAGGGTCGGGTGCGCGGGAGGGCAGTCGCCGGTGGGGCGCCCCTACATGACGACTCATTGACATAAACGTTTATTGACGCGCGAACCTTGTCATGCGAGGCTGTCATCCCGCACGAGCGAGCGCAGCGAGCACGTGTCGGGATCTGTTGTCATTGCGCCGTGAGTTGCTGCTGAGGCAACGAGAGCAGATTCCGACAGTTCGCTCCGCTCACTGCGCGATGACAGTGCTAGCGCTTCGGTGCCTATGCGCGCGCGATTACCCGCGCCGCTTCCCGCGCGAAGTACGTAATGATGATGTCGGCACCGGCGCGACGAATGCCGATGAGACTCTCCATCATCGCCCGCTCGAGATCGATCCAGCCACGCTCCGCCGCAGCGTGAATCATCGCGTATTCGCCGCTCACCTGATACGCGGCGAGTGGATACCCCGTCTCCGCCTTTACGCGCGCCACAATGTCGAGGAATGGACCCGCAGGCTTTACCATTACCATGTCCGCCCCTTCCTCGATGTCCTGCAGCGTCTCGCGCAATGCCTCGTCGGCGTTTGCGGGATCCATCTGGTAACCGCGACGATCGCCAGCCTGCGGCGTGCTTTCGGCCGCCTCGCGAAATGGGCCGTAAAACGCACTCGCGAACTTCGCGGCATAGCTGAGGATGGCGGTGTCCTGAAATCCCTCCGCGTCGAGCGCACGACGGATGACACCGATGCGCCCGTCCATCATGTCGCTTGGCGCAACGACGTCAGCGCCGGCGCGCGCATGCGCGAGCGATTCCTTGACGAGCAGCTCGAGCGTCGCGTCGTTGTCCACGTCTCCATCGCGCAGGATGCCGCAGTGGCCGTGATCCGTGTACTCACACATGCAAACGTCAGTGATGACGACGAGCGCCGGCAGCTCTCGCTTCAGGGCGCGCACCGCCTGCGGGACCGGACCTTCGTCATCCCACGCGCCGGAGCCCTCGGCATCCTTGCTCGCTGGAATCCCGAACAGCAGCACGCCGCCGACTCCTGCTGCCGCAGCAGCGCGCGCATCGACAAGCAGTTGGTCGACCGACGTCTGACTCACGCCGGGCATCGAGCTCACCGGCTGTCGCACGCCGTTGCCCGGCCGAACGAACAGCGGCAGCACGAGTTGCGAAGGCGCAATCAGCGTTTCACGTACGAGGTTTCGCAGCGCGGCCGTTCGGCGCAGGCGTCGAGGGCGATACTCCGGAAATGACGGCATCAGTCTATTCGGGCTGTGGCGACGGGACGTGACTCGCGCGACGCAGCCCTTCGAGAATCTCGCTCGCTCCTTCGCCACGCAATTGATTCGCGAGTCGAATTCCACTCAGTTCGGGGTCGTCCACGTCGAGGACGATGGAACCGCGCACGACGCGCGTTCCTTGAATGTCGGCGATCATGCCATGCAGCATCGGCGAACCATCAGCCTCAATCGCCAGCGCGCCAATCGGCACCTGACATCCCCCTTCGAGCGCGGCCAGGAAGGCGCGCTCGGCACGCACTGCACGCATCGTGGGCGCGTCGTTCATCGCTTCCGCCAGCGCACGAATGCGCTCGTCGGCGGCGCGCGTCTGCACGGCAATGGCACCCTGCCCTGCAGCCGGTAGCCACGCGGGTGCGTCGAGATAACACGTGATGTGCTGCTCGGCCCCTAAACGATGCAGACCCGCGGCAGCAAGAATTGCCGCATGGACGCGCCCCTCGTCGACCTTCATCAGTCGCGTTGGCACGTTGCCGCGCAGCTCGGCGACTTCGAGATCGGGCCGTGCTGAGAGCAACTGTGCGCGGCGGCGCAGGCTCGATGTGCCCACGCGAGAGCCTGGCGGCAATTCGTCGAGCGACGCGGCAAGCGTACGGCCGTTCACCACTAACGCGTCGCGCGGATCCTCACGCTTCAGCACCGAAGCGACGATGAGCCCTTCCGGTGATTCAGTGGGCAGATCCTTCAGCGAGTGCACTGCAAGATCGATCTTCTTCTTGAGCAGCGCCGTCTCGAGTTCCTTGGTGAACAATCCTTTCGCGCCGATGGCACTCAACGATTCGTCGAGGCGCTTGTCACCGACGGTCTTGAAGGTCACGAGCTCGCTTTCGAGGCCGTGCGCTGTAAGCGCGGCCTGCACGAGACGTGCTTGCCGCAGCGCCAGCTCGGACGTTCGTGTGCCGATGCGAATCAAGGAAGTTGAAGTCACGCCAGAAAGTTAGTTGCTGTCATCCCCTGGTTGTCATCCCGCACGGGCGGCGCCCGTCATGTGTCATCCTGAGCGACCATAGCGAGTCGAAGGATCTGCACCTTGTCATCCTGAGCGAGCGTAGCGAGTCGAAGGATCTGCACCTTGTCATCCTGAGCGAGCGTAGCGAGTCGAAG
>JBDTXZ010000041.1:0-11660 GCA_040005935.1 bacterium
GTCATTTCTTGGGTCCGTCCGCACACCAGCTGGTCGCTCCGCGAGCTACCTCCCGCCAGTGGCCCAGCTTGTATTGCATGAAGACGAGGAAGCTGTCGCCGCCGTTCCGCCAGCCTTCGAGTACGATTTCGTCTACGCCGTCGCCGGTCAGGTCAGCGTGATCGATCAGACGTCGAAACTCGCGCACTGAATCGCCCGGCACGTGCACGAAGCTTTGCACGTAGCTCTTCGTTGAATCCGAGTAGTCGCCCATCATGAACACGTGCCGAGGCTTTCCGTTGACGCCGCTGCCGCGTTCCATGTAGGAACCGACCAACGTTGGATGTGGTGTTGCGCCGGTCGGGAGCTCCGTCAGCACCTCGTCGAGCTCGGCGCGTGCAGAATTGGTAAGGCCTTCATGTTGTCCTTCGCGAAGCGCGAATGCTGCTGCGCTGTCAGTATCGGCCTTGGTTGGTAGGGGACGGACTGGGGCTGTCGGCAGTGCATCGCTCGTTGCGAGTAGTTCGAGCATCACGGCCCACTTGGGATTCCCCGAGAGTGTGACGGCTGCGAGGGGACGGAGGGCGTGACAGGCAGGCAGCTTGTAGAGTGCGTCCTTGCCGTCCCACATCCCGCGTCGAACGACCGCGTCTCCAACCGAGTTGCCAGCTTGCAGGAGCGGTAGTCGCGCTCCCGGCGCGAAGTAGAGTTCATCGAAGTTTCGCCAGCCCGCGGCGTCGAGCTCGATGGGTTTGATCTTGCCCTCGACGAGCGTGGCGAGCGGCAGCACGCGCGGATCGGCCTTGTCGCCAAAGAGGAAAAACAGCGCCCTCGGCTTGTTCGCCAGCGACGTTTGCGCCGGCTGCCTGACCGTGTTCGCTGTGCGCTTGTCACACCCTGCCGCGAGGCTTAGGATGCTCGCGACGGCGGCGGTCCCGAAGATCGCCCGTAAGTACGCGGGTACGCGGCTGGCTTTCGGCGCGCGGTCAACCTGGGTCCGTCGCGACCGGAGGAGAGGGTGCATTCGAGTCTGGATGGCGATGTGGCGGTGAATCTCCGACTTCTTCAGCGTCGGCTCGCGACGCTGTTGCCGGAGGCGCGTGCTGCCGGAGCGGAGAGTACGCTCGAGATAGCTTCTCAGGGTTACGACGCACCGCGGCTGATCAGCGCAACGGTGCTGGAGGGAACGCAGCTCCAGGCGATCCGCGTCGCGGAGCCGCCCACGCCGGGTTTTCGCGCGTTTCTCGACGGCACGCAGCGAAGCCGGGTGGCGATGTACATGGGCACGGCCCCACTGGTGCACGGCAACGTCGCGGCCGTGATTCGCGAGCGGCGCGACCGTCGCATGCATACCTGGCATGCGCCACTTGCGGAGACGCGGATCTATGCGCCGCGCGCGGTGCTGGCGCCGGTGACGTGGAACACACTCGAAATGGAATTCGGCGAAGCGTTGGTGGATACAACTGACGGCCAGACAATCGTCGCGTCGCACCCGTTTGCGCTTCGCGACGCGGCGGTGCATCGGGTGCAGGGCCATCGCGAAGAGTTGGAGCAGCGTCTCGCCGAGGAGTGGTGTGCGGACGAGGGTGATGCGCTGTTTATCGACGGAGGAATCAGCGGCAGCGAGAAGGTGGCCATTTCGACCTATACGATCGGCGTGGTGAAGAGCCATCGCACGCTGTACGCAGAGGGCGATGCCCTGGCGACGGTGCTCTCGCTTGGCAGCCTGCAACGATCGAGCGTGTTTCGCGTGACGTCGTCGAAGCGCACGACAGTGGCAAGCTGGTATCTGCGCTTGCGTGATGCGACTGGACACGATCCCATGTGGGGATTGGTTCGCGTCGAGATGGCGTTGCCTGTTGCGGCACAGATGAGCCAGATCGGCGCGCGCGCGGATGAAGTATCGCGCTGGATTTTGGCGGAGGCGTCGCCACTCGCGCTGCCGGATGCGCGGTGGGACAAGATGGTGTACGGTGTGCGTGACTGTGAGGAATTTTTGCGGGCGGTGCAGTGATTATCCGCGGCGTTCCTGGAAATCCGTGATAGGCAGTTGCTGTGTCGTTCCTGTTTTGGAAGGTATTCCTAACGAGGGAGTTGATGGCTGAAGTATTAGGACGCATCGTCGCAACCGAGAATCGGCCCAACACGCCGCACGAATTCCATTTCTGGACCGCACTCGATTCTCCGGTCGGGATTGGAACTGTCGTGCGCGTCGACGGACGCGATGCGGTGAACGGCACCATTCCGCACGTCTACGGCATCGTCACCGAGGGATTCAGCTGGACTGACCTTGCGTCGCCACTGCATGACGTGATGGGCCACGATGCACAACCCGGTGGCCAGACGCTCTCGCCAACTGAGCGCGCCGAGATTCGTCTTTACACCGCGGCGGTCCTGCGCCACGTTCCCGAAGAGCCGCTTCAGCCTGTGCCCATGGGCACCGTGTTCCTGGCGGATGAAGCCGACGTCGCCATCGCGTTGCGCATGGACGGCTATCTTGCCGAAGGCGCGAACACGGGAATTCCAGTCGGCGTATACCGCGCCGGCGGTACCGATGCCCCGATCTACCTCGACGCTGATTTCCTGCTCGGACCCGAAGCGGCGCACCTGAACATCACAGGGGTATCCGGGCTGGCCACCAAGACAAGCGCCATCGAGTGGTTGCTGCAATCGATCTTCACGCATTTTCCCGTGCAGAAGGGCAGCGTCGCCGCCGTCTGTTTCAACGTCAAGGGCCCCGACCTCTGCTTCCTCGATCTCCCGGGTGAGATCGACGACAACGATCGCATGCTGTACGCGCAGTGCGGCGTATCGCCAACACCATTCCCGGACGTGCAGTATTTCGCGCCGTACAAATCAGATGGCGTCGCGCTCAACACGTTGCGCAGCAACGAAGCGCTGCTCGACAACGTGACGCCGCTGACATGGGGGCTTCGCGAAGTGCTCCAATACGCCGAGGTGTTGCTCAACAAGGATGACATCGATGCGAAGGCGGATGCGCTCATCGATTTCATCAAGGAGAATGTTCTCGACAAGCGATTTACGGACACGATGCTCGAACGGCCACACACTGTTGCATCATTCGCGGATCTCGATGCGTGGTTCAAGGACGTGCTGCGCGCGCTCGAGAAAAAAGATGACCAGAGCTGGCGCACGCACCACGTCGCCACGATCAGGAAAGTGCGGAACCGGCTCTCGAATATCTCACTGCGCTGCAAGGGCCTGGTCGCCGATGATGGCGCCACGAGTGACTTGCCATTCGGGAGCTTTCAGGATCGCACGGTGTATGTGATCGACGTCGCGGGGCTCGAGGAAGACGCCCAGGACCTGATCTTTGCGCGCGTCGTGACCAAGCTCCGCGAGCACCTTGAAAAACGCGATCTGGGCGTCCAGCACGTCGTCGTCTTCGTGGACGAACTCAACAAATACGCGCCTGGCGATGGCCCCGAGACGTACGTCCGCAAGATGCTGCTCGACATTGCCGAACGCGGCCGCTACCTGGGGCTCGTGTTGTTCGCGGCGCAGCAATTTCGCTCGCAAGTGCACCGGCGCGTCGTCGGCAACTCCGGCACGGCACTCTACGGTCGAATGGACGGCGATGAACTCGCGACGCCGGGTTACGCAGTACTGAGCCCAGCGATCAAGACGAAGTTGGCAACTTTGGAGAAGGGACAACTGATGGTGCGTCATCCGCATTTTACACAACCGATCTTCGTGCGCTTTCCGCGACCCGCCGTCATGCGTGGACGCGATGGCGTGAGCAGATACCCCGCGGCGCAGGCACCGACGCTGCTTTCAGCCGTGCTGCGCACGTTGCGTCAGGCCGATCCCACGCTCACGCTGGGCTGGTTGCAGGACGTGACGCAGCTCGCCACTGACGACGAGATTCTTCGCGCTCGCAACGACATCGTGCGCACCAGGCCGACTGATGTGCGCAAGGTATTTTCGGCGCACTTCCGTGCGGCCGTCGCGCCACGCACGGCCGCTCGGCCCAATGCGCCGGCGCCGCTTCCCAAGGTGCCCTCCGACGACCCGTACGGGTTCTGACCGCATGCGCGTCGTAGCGCTGTTCGCGCTCTGCATCTCCGCGAATGCATGGGCGCAGGATGCGTCGCCGGTAGTGCTTCGCCTGCACCCGCGCGTCGGTGACACGCTGCACACGTGGCTCGACCAGCAGACCGAAGTGAGTACGATGGTGCAGGGCAATACCGCGGCGCCGTCACGCTCCGTCACGACCTCCGTCGCTATTCATTCGCGCACGATCGTTCGTTCGGTGCACAGCGCGAGCACCACGGTGCTGACGATCGTCGACTCCGCGGCGCTCACCAGCACGGACGCGCACGCGGCGAAGATGATCGATGACGCGCAACGAGCGCTCCGCGGGCAACAGTTGGTGTTGCAGCTCGGCGCGGATGGAACCGTCGAAAGCGCGCGCGACGTGAGAGGTGTGCTCCTGCCGCGCGATGTGGCAGACGCCATGGCGGCGATGCCCGCTGTCTTTCCGAAAAAGGCTGTCGCAGTGGGTGATCAATGGATGCGCGAAATGCCCTTGCCATCCGGTGGACCGATGGGAGCCCGCGGATCAGGGCATGTCCGAGCCACCTTTCATCTCGACTCGCTACAGAAGGGTGGTGCCATCGCCTACGTCTCCATGCGCGGTGACATCCTCGCGGACAGCGCGAGCCGAGATGTCGAACTCACCGGTTCGATCGTGGGCGCGATGCAACTGGATCGCGTGCGCGGCTGGATGACTGATTCGCGTATCCTCGTTCAGCTTCGTTCGATGGTCACGCCATCTGGCGCCGCAGGGCTTCCCGCATTGCGCTTCATGACGCGCGTGACGCAACGCCTGCGCACCATGGACAAGCGCTGAACCGCGGCTAGACTTTCGGACACGCGTTGGAGATGACTCAACTTCCGCCAGCGCAATCGCTTACGACCCGTCGTCACAGCTCGTCGTCCGTCTTCGTCCCACAGCGCCCTGCGACTCGTACACCTCTCCGATCTGCACCTGGGTTTCCGCCAGTATCAGCGGCTCACCTCGCGTGGCATCAACCAGCGTGAAGCTGACGTCGCGCGGTCGTTCAAGACCGCCGTTGACAAAGTGATCGAGCTGGCGCCGGATGTGGTGCTCGTTGCCGGCGATGTGTTTCATCAGGTTCGCCCGACGAACACGGCGATCGTTCAGGCATACATCCACTTTGCACGGATGCGCGCCGCGTTGCCCGACGCGGTGATCGTCATGGTGGCGGGAAATCACGACACGCCGCGCTCGTCGGAAACGGGGAGCATCCTGCGTCTCTTCGTGGAGCTCGGTCTTCACGTTGTCGATGCGGAACCCCAGGCGTTGGACTTTCCGGAGTTGGATCTCTCCATCCTTGCGGTCGCAAAGAATCAGTATTCGAGACCGCAGTTGAAGCCGGCAGGGACGAGCAAGTTCAATCTTCTCATCCTGCACGGATCCGTCGAGGGCGAGTACGGCGGTTTTGGTGGCCCTCCGCCCACCGTCACCGAAGAGATTCCCGAAGAGGAACTCCACATCGCCGAGTGGGACTACATCGCGCTCGGCCACTATCACGTGTACAAGAGTCCCACGCGCCGAGCCAACGCGTACTACAGCGGCGCCACGGATTACACGAGCTCGAACGTCTGGGGCGAGAAGGCGGAGGAGCGTGAGTTGGGCGTCGCGGGCAAAGGCATCGTGGAGCGCGATCTGACAACGGGGAAGCATGTCTTTCACCCGCTTCCCGCGTCGCGCGAGTTCGTCGATCTCCGGCCACTTTCGGCCAAGGGCATGACGACCGACGAATTGAATGACGCGATCGTCGAGTCGGTGGAATCAACGCCAGGCGGCATCGACGACAAGGTCGTGCGTCTCGCGATCTACGACGTGCCGCGTCATGTGGCACGCCAGCTCGATCACAAGCGCCTCCGCGAATTTCGCCGGCGCGCGCTGCACTTTCAACTCGATACGCATCGTCCGGAGACGATCAGTCGCATTGGTTCCGGTGCACCCGGTCGTCGCGCATCGCTGGACGAGTTGGTCCGCGACAAACTCCGCGAGCGCCCCATTCCCGCTGATATCGATCGCGAAGCGCTCGTCGATATGGGCGTGAAATACCTGAAAGACGCAGAAGAACGGGAAAGCGTGTCGGCCATGCCGGCCGCAGGCATGGACGGATAGATGCGTCTCAACAGCCTGCGGCTCAATAATTTCCGACAGCATGCCGACTCGTACATCACGTTCGACACGGGACTCACCGGCATCATCGGTCCGAACGGTTCGGGGAAGACGACGATCCTCGAGGCGATTGCGTGGGCGTTGTACGGACAGGATGCGGCGCGCGGTAAGAAGGAGACGATTCGCTCCCTTCATGCGGGCGCCGGCGCTCGCGTAAAGGTTGAGCTCGACTTCGAGCTTGGCGGACATCGCTATCGCGTTGAACGCGGGCTCACCAGCGCCGAGCTCTATCTCGACGGCGCCGATGCGCCGATTGCGAATTCATTGACCGGCGTGTCGGAAATGTTGCGCCGCCGGTTGGGGATGACGCGCGACGAATTCTTCAACACGTACTTCACCGGCCAGAAGGAACTCGACGTCATGGCGTCGATGGCGCCGGCGGAGCGAGCGCAGTTCCTCAGCCGAGTACTGGGCTACGAGCGCTTGCGTGTTGCGCAGCGCCTGGTGCGCGACAAGGCGCGACTCGTCGGAGCAGAGGCATCGGGCCTCCGCTCGGTGTTGCCCGATGCCGTCAATGTCGAACGCATTCACGCCGAGGCGGTCGCGCGGCTGACGCAGGCGACAGAGCGAGCGAAAGTCAGCACCGCGCGGCGCGAGCGGGCGCTTCGCGAGATGGCCAACATTGCACCGCGCTGGCTCAGCGTTCAGCAGGAGCGCGAACAGTTGCAGGAAGCACTCGCCGAATTGCGCGTGGCCGAGAGTGAGGCAGCGGCGTATGCACGCGACGGTGAGCGCATCGGTCGCGAGTTGGCAGACGTCGTCGCCGCCGATGACGAGATGCAGCGGCTGGCCGAAGAGCTGGTGCCACTTGCTGCGCTCAGCGAAGAGTTGCAGACACTCGATCGCCTCGCGCGCGACGAAGGACGTCGCAATGCGTTGCTCGACACCGAGCGCTCGTTGGAAGAGGAACTGCGTCGCCTGCGTGAGCGGCGAGCACGGATCGAGACCGCACCGGTGCTCGAGGAAGAAGCAACGCTCGAGCTGGAGCAGATGCGTGCGATGCTCGAGTTGGTCGAGGGTGAACTCGAGGCGAAGCGCACCGAGTGGGTCCGTGACCGGCAAGAGGCCGACACAAAGCGAACGGCACTGCGCGAGCAATACACGGACGTGAAGGAACAGCGTGAACGCCTCATCACCGCCGGCGAAGACGGCACCTGTCCCATTTGCGAACGAGCGCTCCACGATCACTATCGCTCGGTGCTCGACCACTTCGACGAACAGATGGCCGGCCTCATCGCCGACGGCAAGTATTTTACGGCGCGTATCGAACAGCTGGAGGAAATGCCCACCGAAGTGCGCGAGCTCGACGAACGGCGTCGCGCGACATTCGAGGAGGTCGGCAAGCTGGAGCGACGGCTGGCGAAGGTGCAGCTCGCCGTGCAGGAGCTCACGGGTCTTACGCGTGACCTCCGCGCGCGCGAGCTGCGCTTCGCACAGGTTCACGCCGATCGTGAGGCGATTCCTGGCGGGTATGATGCCGTCCGCCACGCCGCGGCGCGAAAGGAGCTCGAACGGTTACGTCCACTGGATGGACGTGCGACGCGACTCGCGACGCTGATGGAACGACGCCCGGTGCTCGAGTCCGAGCGTGATCGCGCGGCAGCCGGAATGGCCGACGCACAGAATCGCGTTGCCACGCTGTCGCAGCGACGGAACGTCCTCGCCTTTTCCGAGCAGAATTATTCGGCGCTGCGCGAACAGCATGAGACGGCTGCGGCCGAACTACGCACGGCGGAGTTGGATGCAGTGGCCGCAGAAGGCGACGCCACGGGCGCACAGGCGGAAGTGACACGTGCCGAACAATCGCGCCAGGAGCTTCGACGGGCACGCGCGCAACTCGACGTCCTCGATCGTGACCGTCGTGTACACGACGAGCTCGATCGTGCGTTCACAGACTTGCGCACCGATCTCAACGTGCAGCTGCGCCCGGAAATCGGCGATGTCGCGAGCGCATTCCTCACGGACCTCACGGAGTCGCGGTACAACGTCCTCGAGCTCGACGACAGCTACAATCTCACCGTGCTCGAGGAGGGTATCCCGAAACCCGTCATTTCCGGCGGTGAAGAGGACATTGCGAATCTCTGCTTGCGGCTCGCCATCTCGCAGATGATTGCCGAACGCGCGGGCCAGAGTTTTTCGCTGCTGATCCTCGACGAGGTATTCGGTTCACTCGATGAAGCGCGACGGCAGAATGTCGTCGAACTACTGCGCGGGCTGCACGATCGCTTCGAGCAAGTCATTATCATCACGCACATCGAGCAGGTGCGGGAAGGATTGGATCGCGTCATCAGCGTGCGTTATGATCAGGAAACCGGCAGCTCCATCGTCACGCAGGTGGACGCGACGCTTGACGAAAGTGAATTGCTCGCGGAGGTAGGCGACTAATGGCGATTACGCGAAGTTGGCGGCCGACCGCCCACATGGAGGGCCCGTTCCGCGCGCGCGTCGAGGACATCTCGGCGTTGAACGTCGTGTTCAGTGATGCGTTCACGGAACGGTATCGGCGGGACGGGATGGTCGGTGTGCGCGTGCCGAATCTCAATCCGAAGGTGTGGCGGTATGCGATCGAAGATGCGGCCGCAGGCGCCATGATCTGGCGCGACGGCAATGGTCGCGGCGAGATTGCCGCCTTCAACATGGTGCACCGCTCAGGCGTGGAAGGGTGGATGGGCCCCCTCGCGGTTCGCACGGAATACCAGGGCAGCGGTGCGGGAAAGGAAGTCGTCGAGCGCGGTGTGTCGTGGCTCCGGGAGAATGGCGCGGGCGTGATCGGACTCGAGACGATGCCGCGCACCATGGACAACATTGGATTCTACTCGGGGCTTGGCTTCGTGCCCGGGAAGCTCACCATCACGCTCACGCTCGATGCAAAGAGTGCGGACCGCGCACCTGAACTGTTCGGTCGCATGAGCATGCGTGATCGTGATGAGGAGCTGGCGGCCGTGAGGGCGCTCGTGGACTCCATGGCTCCCGGCTACGATTTCACCCGCGAGATCGAACTGACGGACTCGTTGTCACTCGGCGACACACTACTCCTGCACGAGAAGGGCGAGCTGGTCGGGTTCGCCCTGTGCCACTCCGCGCCGCTGGTGGAGGGTCGCTCGCGTGAGGAGCTGCGCGTGCTCAAGCTGGTGCTCGCGCGTGAAGCACTGTTCGACACGATGATTCACGCGCTGTGCGATTTCGCGAAGCGAAGTGGCGCGCGCCGCGTGGCGATCAGGGTACAGGGCGAGTACTCCGCGCTCTACCAGCGGATGATCGGCATGGGCGCGCGCGTTCGATGGACGGATCTGCGGATGTGGCTGGCGGGCTACGGCGAACGCGTGCCGGAGCATGGGGTCCTTTTGTCGAATTGGGAGATTTAACTGCCACGACGCTGCAGGAACGACGCGCCAAGTTCTCGCTCAACGTCGCGCCTAGCGCCCCTTCCTCGCAGGCTGTATTGTCCGCGTTCACGGAAGACCGGCCCGGGTCAGTTCGTCCCAACCATACCGCCATGCCGATCCCGAATCTGCCGCCGCTAGGCAGCACGCGCCCAACTTACCCGTCGTCACTCACCCGCTTTCAACAGGACCTCAGTTCTCCCGTGCCAGACGTCGCAAGCGACCCGACTCAGCTCATCGCGCGCGCGCTGGAGATTCTCGCGGAAGAAACCGATGCCTGGCAAAAGCGCCGTGTGACCAACACCCCGCGCGCCATGCGCCCGTGATTTGTCCCGTTTGCGGGTTCGCAAATGGGCCGCTCATGCGCTTCTGCGGCGGATGCCGCACGAAACTGGACGCGACGGATCCGGTGCCCGCCGACACGACGACGAACGGCGCAGAGTCGCGACTCGAAGGAATGGGCGCGCTCACGCCGCACGTGGGGCGCGATCAGGAAATCGCACGCCTGGACGCATTGTGGGCAGACGCACAAGCAGGCGTCGCACACTTCGTCACGCTGCGTGGCGAGGCGGGGATGGGCAAGTCGCGACTCCTCGGAGAGTTTCGGCATCGCGTCGAGGGGCCGGGGGTGGCGTTCCTGGAATTACGCTGCACGCCGTATTCACTGAACAGCGCATTCTTCCCGCTTACGGAGCTCATCGAACGACGACTTCGTCTCGACCGTACTTCGCCGGCCGCCGAGCGGCTCACTCGCATCGAAACGTGGCTCGCTGAACTCGAAATCTCCGCGCCGGACGCCGCTCCACTCGTCGCATCGATCCTCTCCATTCCGACGGATGATCGCTACCCGGAGCTCGCGCTGTCGCCAGCCCGGCGTCGTGCACGCACGCTCGAGGTGCTCGTCGCAATCGTGCAGGCGCTGGCCGACCGTCAGCCCACCGTATTCGTCGCGGAGGACCTGCATTGGAGCGATCCGTCGACACTCGAGCTGTTGAAGCTCATCATCGCCGTAATGCCGGCGTCCCGCACGCTCGGCATTTTCACCGCGAGTCCCGAGTTCGAGCCGCCGTGGACCATGGGCGGGCGTACTTCACTCATCGATCTGTCGCGCCTCCAGAATAGCGAGGTCGAGGCCATCGTACAAAGTGTCGCGCATGGAAAAAGGTTGCCTGGCGAGGTCGTGCGCGAAATCGCGCAGCGCTGCGATGGTGTTCCGCTGTTCGTCGAGGAAGTTGCGCGCGCCGTCATCGAGGCTGGCGTCCTCGTCGAAGCGGAGCGTTCATGGGAGCTCACCGGGCCGCTGCTCACCGGCTTGATCCCAGCAACTGTCGACGCGGCTCTCGTGGCGCGCATCGACACGCTCGGCGACGCGCGGTCCACCGCGCAGCTTGCGGCCACGATTGGCCAGGAATTTTCGCTCGCGCTGCTCGCCGCGGTCAGTGAGCGTTCGGTAGAACAGCTGCACGAAGATTTGGATCGCATCACGTCATCCGGACTTGCACGCCAGGCGGTCGCCGGCGATCGCGAGATTCTCGTCTTCAAGCACACGCTGGTGCAGGTGGCAGCCTACGAATCGATACATCGCACGACACGCCAGCGCTTTCACGAACGCATCGCCCGCGTGCTGCGCGCCGATTTTGCAGCGGAGGTCGCTCGCCAACCCGAGCTTGTTGCACGCCACCTGTCGGGCGCGGGCAATCACGCCGAGGCGAGCGATTACTGGGCGGCCGCTGGCGAGAGTGCGCTCGGGCGCCTCGCCGTGCGCGAGGCCAGCAGCCACTTCGCGCGCGCGCTCGAAGGCTTGAAGACGCTTGTCGAGACTCCGGAAATTCTGACGAAGGAGCTCGATCTTCAGATCGCAATTGCGCCGACGTTGATGGTGATGAATGGATGGGCCTCGCCCACCGTCGCTGCGGCGTGCGAGCGTGCGCGCGCACTGAGCCTGCAGCTTGGTCGCCCCGACAGGTTGTATCGGCCACTCTGGGGGTTGTGGACCAACCTGTTCGTCGGCGGATTGCTCGACCGCGCACTGGTCACCGCGCACGAAGCGCTGGCAG
>JBDTXZ010000042.1:0-11375 GCA_040005935.1 bacterium
CGCAGGCGTATCCCGGTTGGGACGGCACCGTGGATTGCCGGTTCGTCGAGATCGACCCGCAGCGGAAGCTGAGCTACACGTGGGGCGTCCCCGGCATGGACACGGTCGTGACCTTCACGCTCGCGCCAACGGCGACCGGTACGCGACTGTCGCTCGTGCAGTCGGGATTCAAGCCGGATCAGAAGAAGAACTTCGGCGGCGCGCGCTACGGCTGGAGGATGATGGGCGCCAAGCTGGTCGACGTGCTCGAGCGAGACCCATAAGCCGATCGAAGCAATCTGAAGGACTCATCAGCGAATACAGGCCGTGTGACCAACGACACAGGAGGAACGATGCGGATCAAATGGAGCACCGTCTACGTCGACGATCAGGAGAAGGCGCTGCAGTTTTACACGGGCACGCTTGGCTTTCAGAAGAAGGCCGATTTCAGTCAGGGTCCTTACCGCTGGCTCACGGTTACTTCCTCGGAAGAGCCGGAAGGAGTCGAGCTGATACTCGAGTCCAACGCGAACCCTTCGAGCAAAGCGTATCAGGATTCGGTTCGCGGCCAAAACCGGCCGGCGGCACAATTTCTGGTGAACGATGTGCAGGCCGAGTACGATCGATTGGTGGCGAAGGGCGTGGTGTTCACGACGCCGGTCACGCCGACGACAGGTTCAGTCATCGCAGTGCTCGACGACACGTGCGGGAACTTGATCCAGCTCGTAAAGCTCACTTGGGGCTAAGGAGATCCCTATGAACGCGAACAAATGGGTTCGGCAGACCCACCGCTGGCTGTCCATTCTCTTTACGATCACCGTCCTCGCCAACTTCGCTTTCATGACGCAAGGGCCACCTCCGGCAGTGGTGACGTACTCGCCGCTGCTCCCGTTGGCGCTGTTGACGTTCAGCGGTCTGTACATGTTCGCGCTGCCATACAGCGCCAGGTACAGGCAAGGGCACAAAACGGTCGGGAACAGCTGACCCATGTCGCGCGCGAGCACGAAGGGCCCCGTCGTCCTACTCTCGGGCGGCAACCCGCAAATCGCGAAAGCGGATGGCGACGCGCCGGTGCAGGCGTATATCGCCGCGATACCCGGGTGGAAGCGCGACGTGGCAACGCACCTCGACGCCCTCATCGTGCGCAGCGTGCCGAACGTACGCAAAGCCGTGAAGTGGAACTCGCCGCTTTACGGCGTCGAGGGCCAGGGTTGGTTCCTGTCGTTCCGCGTTCTTACTCGGTACTTCAAGGTGTCCTTCTTTCGCGGCGCGATGCTGCGACCGGTCCCGCCTGGAACCAGCAAGCAGAAAGAAGTGCGTTACTTCGACATCTACGAAGGTGACCAGCTCGACGAGACGAAATTCATCAACTGGGTAACGCAGGCTGCCGCGATGCCCGGCTGGAGCCCCTGATGTCAACACGATCATGAACCTCTACGTGGAGTTTGCATCATGGTGAAGGCGAAGCCGAAGGCCAAGGAGACGTCGCGCGTAAACGTTGCGGATTGGCGCGTGGAGACCCTTGCTCGCATGCGGGCCCTGATCGCGGAGGCGGATGCCGAGATGATCGAGGAGCCCAAATGGAAGAAACCCTCGAACGGGATGATGGGAGTACCTGTCTGGTCGCACCACGGGATCGTCTGCACGGGAGAGACGTACAAGAATGCTGTGAAGCTCACGTTCGCTCGTGGGGCAGCAGTTCCAGACCCGTCAGGCCTCTTCAATGCCAGCCTGGAAGGCGGCACACGACGCGCAATCGACATCCACGAGGGGGAGAAGGTCGACGGCCGGGCGTTCAAGGCGCTCGTGAAAGCCGCAGTAGCGGAGAACGAGGTGTCGCAGAAAAAGCGGTAACACGATCGCTCAGGCCGACAAGCGCAACAGTAAGTGTGGGACATTCGCCGCACTCTGGACGACAATTACGGCGGATCTGTCTTTGGTGGAGACGGCATGCGGTCCTCCACTTCCTGGAGGCGCTCAGCTACTGCTGCGCGTCCGCCGCGGCGGAAGATGCGCAGAAGCTGCTTGTACTTGTCGTCGAACCAGATGCCCGTGTTGGACTCCCACAGACGCTTTGCGAGCAGATAAGTCAGAAGGGTCACCTGCCGGTCCTGCCGAGCGCGGTCTTCAGCCAGCTCGGGCTCCATCGGTTCGATGCGGACCACCTCGTCAACGGGCACCAGCAGGAGTTGCGCGTACGGCTCGCCGGGGCGAAACACATGGGTGCCGCCGATCGGGGGGGCGCGGAACACCGTGAAAAACTGCCTTGGCCAGAAGCGTTGGAGGTGGCCAGGCAGCGCCAGCGGCACTTCGCCCGTGCCGTCGGTGAAGAAGCGCGGATGCGGCCCAAGCCGGAGTGCATATCCGGGAGGGGGAAGCAGGTCCAGCGCTGTCGCCATCCCGTAGTGCCCTGCGGCGAACACGCCGAACGGGTTGGGCAGGCCCGCAGCCTGCATTTCCGCCGCGAGTTCGCCCTCGATGCGCAGGACACCGTCCTCGTTGCGCACGCTACAGCCGCTGCGGTACGGATATAGCAATTCCAACCCGTAGGTGGCGCCCTCCACGAACGGCTGACAGTGCCACGGCTCTGCGGTCGCACCGTCCCGTTGCGGAGTGGGCTGGCCGGCCCAGCCCGGAATCTCGAGGCGGATCCGTCGCGGTGGCGGGGCGCCGTAGCCGGTGCGCCAACGCAGAGTCAGCTCGCTCGTGGGCCCAGTTCGGACATCAGGGTCCGGCGCGTCAGCGGGGACGGAATCGCTCATGGGTGAGGTAGATGAAAATGGCTCTCGGCGCTGATTCGCGACGGAACGGCGAAACTAGACGACACCTCGGGGCAGCGCCAGAAAACTCCGGGATGATAGGCGCGCCGGTCGTGGTTGCGCAGCGTGTTACGCCGCCCTTGCGTTATTTTGCTCTGGAAGGCATTCAACCCAGTGAGGTGCCGGCACCCTCAGAGCACGATGCATGCGAGGCTCGGCGCGAAGCCGTCCTCCGGACGCACGACGGAGTGCGGGTGTGAGGCCCCAACGGAGGGCGGCAGTGGCTTGGTCGGATGAACGCAGGATCAACGAGTCGCGCGCCGGTTCATTGCTGCGGCGTGGCACTCATGAGCAGGCAGACGGAAATCTGGAGAAAGCCGAAGCGCTCTTTCGCGACGCACTGCGCGCGCTCGAGACTGCGACTACCCCAGATCACGTTGCGTTCATAAACGTGTCGAGCGCGTTCGGTCAGCTCCTTATCGATCGTGGCGCCTACGAGGAAGCCGAATCGCTGCTTACCACAGCCCTCGACCTGACCAAGACTGCAGCGGGCGCGCACGACGATCAACTTCCGATCCTCCTCCGCGAGCTGAGCCGACTGTATATCCTGCAGGATGAGTATCAGCAGGCGGAGCGGCCACTCTTTCGGCTGCTCGCGCTTACTGAGGCGCAAGGCCAGAGCCGGCCCGAGGTCGCGACGGTGCTCGCCAGTCTGGCAGCAGTCCGTCACGCGCTTGGCGACTATGCGTCGGCAGAGCAGATGTACCGAGAGGCGTTGATCATTCGCGAGAAGACGCTCTCGCCGAATCACATCACGACGGCCGCGACGATGGAATCGCTGGCAGAGACGTGCGCCGCGCGCGGGCGCTTTACCGAAGCAGTCACGCTCTGCAATCGTTCGCTGTCCATTCGCGAGACGACGCTCGGTGCGGACGACGCCAGTGTGCGTGTGGCGCGCAAGCGAATCGCCGATCTGCAACTGGAGGCGCAGGAAGAAAGCCGAGTCACAACGCCGCCGCGCTCTGCTCCTGCGCTGCAATTGGTGCGGCCTGCCGAGCCGCCGCCGTTAGAGCAAAAGTCCACGATCGGTGCATCGCGATTGCCCGCCGTGCTCATTCCCACGTGGACGTCGCCCGCCGTAATTGAAGAGCGCACGCCCTGGCGCAATACGGTCGCGACCGCGGTGCAACGACGATCGTTTATGAGAACCGCTATCGTGTCCCTGGTGGTTGTCGCGGTGGCAGTGCTGGGCATCAGGTCGCGGCTCGGAAACACGTCAAGCACGTTCGATGTGGCGGGGCCTTTCAATCCGGTGGAGTATCCGGGGTCGCCGCCGGTGACCGCTGTGGTCCCGCAACGCGTGGCGCCGGCACCGTTGGACACGCAGGCGATTTCGCCGAGGCGGGCTGCCGACACGGTGGCGCCGCGGGTTGTCGCTCGAGCAACGCCGCCGAAGGAGGTCGTGCGCGAGCGTCCGCGGACGCAAGCGCCACCGACGACCTCACCGGTCGTCGCGCCGCCGAAAAGCACGAACGCGATCGCGCCCGCTGCGCCGCGCACTGATGTCGTTCCAACGGTACGCGCGGGCAGCGTGCCGGCGGCGAAGGTCATTGACTCCACTCCGCCGCGTGCGACGCCGCCCCCAGTCGTGGTGGAGAAAGCACCGGAGCCGCGAGTACGCGGTGAGACCGCTAACGCGCCGACATCGCCGACGCTCATCGGCAGTGCGCCGCAGCCACAGTATCCGGAGGCGTTGCGCGATCAGCAGGTGGAGGGCGAGGTCGTCGTGCAGTTCGTGGTGGACGAGACTGGGCGCGTCGATGTGTCGTCGATGACCGTCGTGCGATCGCCGCACGTGTTGCTCACGAATGCAGTTCGCGCTGTGCTGCCGCAGTTTAAATACGAGCCGGCGCGTACTGCTCCTCCGCAGTCCACACCACGACCAGAGACCGTACGGTACGCGCATACGTTCCGCGCGCCGCGCCGGTGAGACGAATCGTGCGGAACCCGATACCTCCACCCGATTGCCTGATGCGTACTCTCTCCGCCGCTGGTTGGGCGTTGCTATTGATCGCTGGACATCTCGGCGCCCAGCAACCGACGGGCGTCGTGTCGAACGCGGTCGCCAGTCCGGTGCTCCCTGACATCGTCGCGTTCGAACGTGATGTGAATGATCGTCACGAACTGCAGTTTGTCCGTCTGTCGAACCAGCGCGTGTTTCTCCCAACACGCGTGCCAGTGACCGGACGTTCCGGAGTGGTCGTCACGCTGCCTGGCGCTGCGGGGAAGACACTGTCGGCGTACGCTGGCCAGCTCGACTGGCGCCCTGTCGCGGACCAGGGACGGTCGTGGTTTGCGTACGTCGCGAGCGATGACAACGGCCGTCTCGGACTCTTGGTCAACTACATCGACGATGCGGGCGAGTTGGCGGCGACGAATCCAATCCGGATTCCGTTCGACGGACAAGTCAGAACGCCGCGTTGGTCGCGCGACGGAAAGCATCTGGCGTTCGTGTCCGACAGCGGCGTCCTGCACATCGTCCCAGACGTTGCGGGCGAGCTGCGGTCGGGAGGTGCGCGGACCTTCCGGCCGACGCGCATCTCTGCTGCATCGACACCGGCGTTGTTGCCTGCGTGGTCGCCAACGGGCGATCACATCGCGTATGGAATCGAGGTGGTCTCAGGAGGGATCCGCAATGGCGCGATCGAGGTCCTTCCGGTCAACCCAGTCACTGGCGCGGTGGCCGGCGTTCCGGTGGTTGTCACCGGAGAACTCAGTGACGAGGACGAATCCCGGCCGTCGTGGTCGCGTGATGAAAAGTATATCGCCTTTTACGCGTCCAAGCACGGCACGGGAAGCGCTCGACAGCCTGTTTCCGTCGGCATCGTCGAAATCGTGCTGAGTCCGAAGACCGGCCAGATCTATCGAGGCATCGTGAAGGAAGGCAGCCAACGCTGGCTTGCCGACGACGTGATTCCCGACGACGGGCGTGGGCCAGCGTGGACGTTGATCACGGAGGGCAGCCAGCGAAAGGACGCGCTGGTGTACGTGCAGCGCGACGCGGCGCACAAGGATCCGATCATGGTCGCCGACGTGCAGCGTTGGCTCGCGCAACTTCCGCGCGACCAGTACGCGTCGGCGATGCCATCGACATCGGATGCGATCAATCCCAGGTCGGTGCGTTCGATCGAGATGACCAAGTTGATGCGATTTGTCTTTACGTCCGCGAAGGGTGGAAACGAGACGGTGACGTATCGCGACGTTGCGGCAACGTGGGCGCATGGGCCAACGCCGCCGGCTTCGGTCTTTGCCGCCCGTGTTCCGGGCGCCGAGGGCGCGATAGACATCGGGCCTCATCGGAGGCAGGACATGGCGCGCGCGCTGCTCTTTCCGGGATTCGGTCAGTTCAGCGCCGGGCAGCGGCGGAAAGGAACCGCCTTGGCGGCCATCGGCGCGGCTGGCGCCACCCTCGGCATCATCGGAAAATTGAGCATGGGTCCTCCGCTCTCAGAGGCTCGGGCGGTGGTGGATGCAGTGGCGCGGGACCCGTCAGCGCTTGCGGGCCAGCAGGGCAACTATGACCAGGCGAAGTCGGATTTCGAAGCGCAACAGAGCAAGGCACTCCTCGGCGGCGCCGTGTTTGCCGCGGCATGGCTATACGGCATTCTCGACGCGTCGTTCAACAGCGCATCGGGCCCGGATGTCTCTGTGAAGGTTGTTCCAGGTCACACGGGTGGCGGTGGCTCGAGGACGAACGTCGGGTTCAGCATACCGGTAGGGCACCTGAGACGTTGAGCGGTCGGTAGCGGTCAGCGAGAACACGTTGTCTTCCTGAGCGCAGCGAAGGACCCGCACTTGCAAATGCACAACAGCGTGTGCAGGTCCATCGCTGTGCTCAGCACGACAAAATTCACGTGACTTCCAGCAGACGGTGACTTTGTGCGTTTCAGGAAAGCTTTCTTGATTTTCCCCGCTTGCATCCTGCTCCTTAGCACGTGCGAGAGCTTTCCAACTCTGCCGGCGACCGCCAGCTCGATTGCGGCGGCGGCCGTGCTACCAGCAACGTCGCCCGTTGGGTCGGTGTTGACAGCGGGCGTCATCGTGACGGACGCGACCGGCAACCCGCTTTTGGGATTTCCGGTGACGTTCGCGGTCGCATCGGGTGGCGGCTCCGTGAATCCCACGACCGTGTTGACGGACGCAAACGGCAGTGCGTCGGCGCTCTGGACTCTCGGGTTGGCCTCTGGCCAGCATCAACTCGTCGCGACGGCGGGGTCCAGGACCTTCCCGTTCACCGTAACGGCGACGGCGGGCCCGGCATCGCAGATCGCCGCGAGCCCAGGCACTGCGGTGCAGACCGCGGCCCCGGGCGCCGCCGTTCCGATTTTGCCCAGTGTGATCGTCCGAGATGCGCGCGGGAATCCCGCTCCTGGCGTGCCGGTGACGTTTACCGTCCTGTCGGGCGGCGGATCGGTGACGGGAGGCACGACGTCCACAGACGCGAGAGGTATCGCGGTTGTTGGCAGTTGGACACTCGGTCCGGTGGCGCAAACGAACACGCTTACTGCAACAAGCCCTGGCCTCACCGGTAGCCCGGTGACATTTATTGCGACCGCTGTCGCCACAGCGGGAACGCTCGCCGTGAATGCCGGCAACAATCAAACGGCGAAGGTCAATACTGCGGTCGGCGTGGCACCAAGCGCCGTTATCCGTGATGCGAACAACAATCCGGTGGTTGGCGCAACCGTGACGTTCGCTGTTGCGTCGGGCGGAGGGTCGGTGACCGGTGCAGCGACACAGACTGATGGCAGCGGAGTTGCGACCGTCGGCAGCTGGACCCTTGGGCCCACGGTAGGTCCCAACACCCTGACGGCGACGAGCACGTTCGGTTCCGCGACGTTTACCGCGACGGCCGCAGCGGCCGCGCCATCGACGCTCGCCATCAACGCGGGAGATGGCCAGACGTCGACGTCGGGATCGCAAGTGCCGATTCCACCGAGTGTCATTGTAAAAGATCTCAACGGCAATCCGGTGAGCGGTGCGTCGGTGACATTCGCTGTTAGCTCGGGGGGCGGGTCGGTGAGCGCAAGTCAGGCGACGACCAACGCCAACGGAATCGCAACCGTGGGTAGCTGGACGCTCGGCGCAATTGCCGGGGCGAATTCGCTTACGGCGTCATCGGGCAGTCTCGTACCAGTGACGTTCACCGCAACGGGCGTCCCGGGCACCGGTGTGATGAGCGTCAACGCAGGCGACAATCAGACGGCCACGGCAAACACGCCCGTTGCCGTAGCGCCAAGCGTCGTTATCCGGGATGCGAACAACAATCCGGTGGTTGGCACAACCGTGACGTTTGCCGTCACGTTGGGCGGAGGGTCCGTGACCGGTGCAACGATACAAACGAATGGCAGTGGCGTTGCGACCGTTGGGAGCTGGACTCTTGGAGCGGCGGTGGGCACCAACACCCTGACGGCGACGAGCACCTTTGGCTCAGTGACGTTTACCGCGACCGGCGCTGCGGCACCGCCCTCGACGCTCGCCATCAACGCGGGGGATGGCCAGACGGCGACCGCGGGATCGCAAGTACCGATTCCGCCGAGTGTCATTGTGAAGGATCAAAACGGCAATCCGGTGAGCGGTGTGGTGGTGACGTTCACTGTGGCCTCGGGTGGCGGGTCGGTTAATGCAAGTCCGGCGACGACCGACGTCAACGGAATCGCGACCCTCGGCAGTTGGACACTCGGCACGATTGCCGGCGCGAATTCGCTTACAGCGTCATCGGGAAGCCTTGCAGCAGTGACGTTCAGCGCCACGGGCGTCACGGGCGCTGGCGTAATGAGCGCAAACGGAGGCAACAATCAGACGGCCCCGGTGAACACGCCCGTGCCCGTGGCGCCGAGCGTCGTTATCCGTGATGTGAACAACAATCCGGTGGTTGGCGCAGCCGTGACGTTCTCTGTCGCGTCGGGCGGCGGGTCGGTGACCGGCGCAACGACGCAAACGGATGCCAGCGGCGTTGCTACGGTCGGTAGTTGGACTCTTGGAACGACGGTGGGTACCAATACCCTGACGGCGACGAGCACCTTCGGCTCCGTGACGTTCACCGCGACGGCAACGGTGGGCGCACCGGCGACGCTCGCGATCAACGCGGGAGATGGCCAGACGTCGGCGTCGGGATCGCAAGTTCTCATTCCACCGAGTGTCATCGTGAAGGATGCAAACGGCAATCCGGTGAGCGGCGTCGTGGTGACATTTGCCGTTACCACGGGTGGCGGATCCGTAAACGGAAGTCCGGCGACGACCAACGCCAGCGGGATCGCGACCGTCGGTAGCTGGACGCTGGGCGCGAGTGCCGGTGCAAATTCGCTCACAGCGTCATCGGGGAGTCTTACACCAGTGTCGTTCAGCGCAACGGGCACCGTCGGAACGGGTACGTTGAGCGTAAACGGAGGCAACAATCAGAATGCCACGGTGAACACGGCTGTTCTCGTAAACCCGAGCGTGATCATCAAGGACACGAACGGAAATCCGATCGCCAACGTGAGCGTGACCTTCGCGGTGGCATCAGGGGGTGGGTCGGTGACGGGCGCCACGACGACGACAAACGCCAGCGGTATCGCGACCGTCGGCGGATGGAGGCTCGGAACAATGGTTGGCTCGAACACGCTAACGGCCACGAGCTCCGCCGGCGGCGTGACATTCACCGCAACAGGCACCGCGGGTGCCGCAACGCAGATCGTCGTTCTTCTGGGAAATAATCAGACCGCCACGGTTAACACGGCCGTACCCATACGCCCGAGTGTGATCGTCAAGGACGCATTCGGCAACCCGGTCGCAGGCGTTCCCGTGACATTCACTGTCACGGGCGGCGGCGGCTCCGTCACCGGAGGTTCACAGACCAGCACGTCGGACGGCGGCGCGCGGTCGGGTGGCTGGACGCTCGGAACAACGGCAGGAACGAACAACAACACGTTGACAGCAACAAGCCCTGGCCTCACCGGGGCGTCGTTTACCGCGAGTGGTACCGCCGGCCCCGCGACGTCGATCGGTCAAAACGCCGGCGACCTACAAGTGGCGGCCCACGGCGCCGCGGTGGCAACGCCGCCGAGCGTGATCGTCAAGGATCAATTCGGTAATCCTGTGATTGGAGTGACCGTCGTTTTCGCCATCGCATCGGGAGGCGGAAGCGTCACGGGTGCCAGTGCGGTGACGAACGCGAGCGGTATCGCGGCGGTCGGCAGCTGGACACTTGGTCCACTCCCCGGCCCGAATTCGCTCCGCGCCACCAGCGGAGCGTTGACCGGCAGTCCAGTAACGTTTACCGCAACTGGGATATAGCCGGACCGTCATCCCCACGCGCGCATCTGCAACGGCGTCCAGAACGGACGCCGTTGTCATTTCCGCGAGTCTGAACGACGTCGACGGCCTGCACCCGACAAGGCGGTCGGATCTGGCGCCTGGTGTACACGCCGTAGTCTCAGCGCCGCCTTCGCGCTCGTCAGCACGCACGTTTGTGCGTTAGATCACATCGCGTCGCGTGCAGAATGCCTGTTACCTCTGTCGCGACCGAGCGTCGAATGTCCGCGTTATCGATCTCCGACGACTCGGAGAACTGAGACGCGCCGCTCACGGCTTGTGTGCGTCGTGCATCCGGCCTAGAATCGAACAGAGAGTACGCTGCGCCCGCTTCCTGCCACCCGTAGCACATGCACGATCCCGAGCCGAACTCGCAAATGAAAGGTGGCGAGTCGCCGCCACCAGCATGGGCGCAATTCGAATTGTTGGTGGCGCACCTAACCGATGGCGTGACCGTCCAGGATCGCTCGGGACGTACCGTCTATGCGAATGAGGTGGCCGCGCAGACGTCCGGCTACGCGACGGCTGAAGAGTTGCTCACAGCACCAACCGGTGACTACAGCCGCCTGTTCGAGGTGATGACCGAGTTCGGCGAACCCATCGCGCTCGAGCAATTGCCTGGCCGAAGAGCACTGGTGCACGGCAAGGCCGACGGCGTGCTGCAAGTGCGTGTGCGCGCGACGAATGTGGTTCGGTGGAGCGATGTCCGGTCGTTCGTCGTACGTGACGAAACTGGCGAGGCCATGTTCGTCGTGAATGTGTTTCGCGATGTGACCGAACGAATCATTCAACAGCGGTTACTCGAAGCGCAGACACAAGAGCTCGAGTCGCAGTCCGTGCAGGCGCAGTCGCTGGCTGAGGAGCTCGAGCAATCGAACGAACAGCTTGCCGATACCCTTCACGCCGAGCACGAGGCGTTTCGGCGCGAAAGCTACCTGTCGCGCGCGACCGATCTCCTGAGTGAATCACTCGACTTCGAGGCGACACTCCAGCGGGTGGCGACGCTGATTGTTCCGGAACTGGCAGATTGGACGGCCGTCGACCTCGTGTCCGAGACAACGGGCGAATTGCGCCAGCTCTCGGTGGCGCATGCGGACCCAGAGAAGGCGCAATGGGCGCAGCAACTGCACGACAAATTCCCTCGGGACATGCAAGCCGCGCGCGGGATTCCCAACGTCATCAGAACGGGGCTGCCGGAACTCCATCCATACATTTCCGACGAAAGCCTTGTCGCGTCGGCTCGCAACGACAAGGAACTTTCACTTCTTCGCGCGGTCGGCC
>JBDTXZ010000043.1:0-11177 GCA_040005935.1 bacterium
GAACCCGGGTGCCGTGTACTTGAGATATTCCACAAGCGCAACGCTGCCTGCGACGTATCCGCCGCAGCTCGCAAGTGTCTTGCTCAGTGTGCCCATCAGGATGTCCACATCCGCACGATCCACATGCGCCTGCTCCGCAACTCCCCGTCCGGTCGCTCCAAGCACGCCGAGTGAATGGGCCTCGTCCACCATGAGCATTGCGGCATGACGCTTCTTGACCTCGACGAATCGCGCGAGGTCGAGGACGTCGCCGTCCGCGCTGTACGCACCCTCGATGACGACAATCGCGCGTCGGTGCCGCGGACGCAGTTCGCCGAGCATTGTGTCGCACGCGGACCAGTCGTTATGTGGAAACGTGAGCCACCGCGCACCGGAGAAAGCCGCTCCCTGTAATGCGCTGTTGTGAATGAGCGCGTCACACAGCACGAGGTCGCCCGGCCCAAAGAGATGCGACAGCACGGACACGTTCGTGGCATGACCACCGACGAAGACGAGCGCGGCGTCCGCACCGACGAACTGCGCCAGTTCATGCTCGAGCTCAGCGTGCAGCGGCCGCTCACCCGATGCAACGCGACTGGCCGACACCGACGTACCAAACGTGTCGGCGGCCACCTGCGCCGCGCGCGTGACCACCGGATGGCCCGACAGGCCGAGATAGTTGTAATTGGCGAAATTGAGAAGCGCGCGCCCAGCAACGCGCGCCGTTGCGCCCGAAATCCCTTCATGTACGGCGAAATACGGATTCACAGCGTCGCCTGCGGTGGCCTCGGCCAGACGACCCATCAGCGCGCGGTATTCAGGCCACTGCTCGATTGCGTGCGCATCGGCATGCGCGTCGCGCTCAGGCAGCGTAACAGGCAACGATGGAAGCTCAACGCGCACACCGTCGACGGCATTGGCGAATTCGCCGATCGTCGCCGAGCGCCAAAGAATCGACGCATCCACTCGACGGCCGAGATGACTTTCGAGCGCGACGACGAGACGCGTTGCCGCCAAGGAGTCGAGACCATGATCACGCAAACTGGTTTCGGGACTCACTGCGCCAGCGGCGAGTTGAAACTCGTCCGACAGCCACTCGATGATGAAGCGAAGCGATGGGGAGGGCGCCCTATCGACTGGCGCCTCTTGAGACGGGAACCGCACTGGTGGCCCGGCGAATTCCGTCCACTCCGTCCCAAGCATTGGATCGAGCATCGCGTTCGTGCGCTGCTCCACATCGCCAACAGCGGCATTCGCCCATGCAACCGCAGCCTCGAGGTTCTGCCCGAGGAGCGCGGCGCGCTCGTCGGCATGCGCAGTTCCGCAGCGCTCGAGCGCCGCTTCGAATCGCTCCTCAAATCGCGCAATCGCCAGGTCCGCGCCCGGCGTTCCGCGCACGCGAGCGATGCGTGCCGCAGCAAGCATCACACCTTCAGTCACTGCACCACCCAGCAGCAGCGACGCCCATTGATTCGCGGCCGCTCGAATGGCCCCTCGCGCAGACAATCGCTCCGCGGCTTGCCCCGCCGCACGCGCGAGATGCTCCGCAATGTCGGGCGCACTCAGCATTTCGCTGACCAGCGCATGCTGCGCGCCCGCGTCGCGCATCGCTCGCGTGCCGAGATGCACAAGCAGCGGCTCCGTTGGTCCCTCAAAGATTCGCAGCAAGCGCGCGTCGCGGAACAATTGCGAGGCCGGATTGCTCTCGATGTAGCCGCGGCCACCGAGGAGTTGCACCGTGCCGTCGACGGCCTCCCAGAGAAGTTCTGGCGCTGCCGTTTTGCAGACTATGAACGCGTCCTCGGAGAGCGCGGCGCCCGCGTCGAGCGCATCCGCCACGATCGCGAGATACGTGTCGAGGGCTGCCGCGGACGCCGCCATGCCACCAATTCGCGCGCGCGTGGCCGGGTGATCGAGGAGCCTGCCCGAAGACACCGTGCGACGTGATGCATAGCGGTGCGACAACTGCATCGCGCGCTTGATACCGCCGAGGCACATGGCCGCCACGCCAAAACGCGCATGAAGGAAGGTGTCGTGCGCCACAGCGATGCCGTCGCCAATGTCGCCGAGCACCGCGTCCCGGCCGACGAACGCACCGTCGAGGTGAAGGGTGTTTTGTAGCATGCCACGCATGCCCATCGTGAGCGCTGCGTCGCCTACACGAAGCCCGCGTGTCCCAGCGCCCACGACGAACGCCGTCATTCCGCCGTCGTCGCCCGGAACGCGAGCAAACACGTTGAACACGCCGGCGACACCCGCAGACCCGATCCAGCTCTTGACTCCGTGAAGCCGCCAACCGTCGTGAGATGGTACGGCAAGTGATTCGATGGCCCATGGATTCGAGCCGGCCGACGGCTCGGTCAGTGCAAGAGCGGCCAGCCGCTCGCCTCGAGCCAACGCGGGCACAATCGTGTCACGCAATTCCGGCCTCGCGTGCTGCAACAGTGGCCGCACGCCCAAGGAGTTGTGTCCGCCGACGTATGTGGCGAGCGTAAGATCGATTGACGCGAGCTGCTCGACGACGCGCAACGCGTCGGCATGGGTCAGGGCAATGCCGCCAAGCTCCAATGGTACTTGCAGTCCGAACAGCCCATGCGCTGCGAAATCGCGGGTGACCTCAGGGTGCATCTCGCGCCGTTCGTCCATGCCGCGCGAATCGAGCCGCAGTCGCGCATAATCACGGAGCCACGATTTGATTCCCGCTGCGCGCTCCCCGCTTGTTGTCTCCGTCGCGACAGCGAATGTGACGCGCCCGGAGTCGGCGGCCTCGGGCACAATCTGGGCGAGCGCATGCGTTTCGTACGCCTCACGCGTCCTGCTGCGCTGGAGCTTGCCGCTCGAGGTCTTGGGTAAGGTCCCTTGCCGAATGAGTACGACATCATCGACTGTCACGCCTAAGGCGTTGGCCACCGCAGCACGCACAGCGCCAATGACCATGGCATTCGCCGCCACACGATGATGCCGTGCAACCTCGGCAACCACGACGACGTGTTCGCGGCCCGAACGCCCTGTACTGAACGCCGCCACTGCACTCGCTCGAATGTGCGGGTGGGCATGCTCCGCCGCGCTCTCGATATCCTGCGGGTAGAAGTTACGCCCGCCAACGATGACGAGATCTTTCAGGCGACCCGTCACGAGCAGCTCACCGTCGTGTATCGCGCCCAGGTCGCCCGTACGGAGAAACGCTTCACTGTGGCCAGGCAGGCGCGCACCAAACGCCACCGATGATTCTGCCTCACGCCCCCAGTACCCTGAGGCAATACTGCCCCCCGCAACCCAGATTTCGCCTACGTGCTCCGCCGCGCAGACCACGCCAGTCGCGGGGTCGACAACGCGCACCGTGAGCATGTCCGATGGCGGGCCGACCGCCACCAAGCGCGACGCCTCGTCGGCGCCAGTCACTCTTAGACGTCGCAAGGCGAGCGTTGCGCGATCAACCGCGATGACGGTGGGTGCAGTCGTGCGCGAGACACCAGCTGCAAAGAGCGTGGTTTCCGCCAAGCCGTAGCACGGCAAGAAGCTCTCTCGACGGAATCCCTGACGCCCAAAAACACCCTCGAACCGATCCAACGTGTCCGCGCGAATGGGTTCCGCTCCGTTGATCGCAATGCGCCAACGCGAGAGGTCGAGCGAGTCGCGCTCTTCTTCTGTAATGCGCTCCGAGCAGAGGTCATATGCGAAATTCGGCGCACCACTTGTCGACGCCTTATAACGAGAGATGGCTTCCAACCAACGAAAGGGTCTCTGCGAAAAGGTCGACGGCGCCATCAGGTTCACGGGCACCTTGGAATACACCGGTCCGAGAATAGCGCCCACGAGCCCCATGTCGTGATACGGCGGTACCCAGAACACCGCCTCATCCCCCTCCCGCTGACGCAACGCGCGATGTATCACAGCGAGATTGTGCATAACAGACGCCTGCGGCAGCATCACGCCGCGAGGATCGCCGGTTGAGCCGGACGTGTATTGCAGGAACGCGAGCCCGCCGACCGGAGCCGGGCGAATGCGCGCATCGTGGGCGTCACCCCGTATTGCGTCGGCGTCGAGCCACGCGATGTCGTTCAGCGTTGGCGAACTCTCGATGAAGTGCGCCAGGCGATGATGCAGATCCGATGACACAATCGCGACGCGTGCGCCGCAATCGGCAACGATGCCAGCAACACGCCCATCGGGCCGGCGCGGATTTGGCGGATATGCTGGCACGGCAACGACACCAGCGTACTGACACGCGTAAAGCGCAGTGACGTAGTCCAAACCCGGCCCAAGCAGCACGACAACGCGATCGCCGGGTGCCGTCGCATCCGCAATGTGACGCGCCATGCGTGCTGCGCGCTCGCGAAGTTGCGCGTACGTAAACGAGCCATCCACCGCCCCGGAAGACGACAGGAAACGAAACGCAAGTGCCGCCCCGCTCCGCTCGGCGCGATACTCGAGCACGTCGACGAGCGTGCGACATCCTTCCTGTTTCGCGTCGTCCTCTATCAAGCCGTTCAGACTCGCTCCTCCGGTATCTCGGCAATTGCCGCCGCGCCCGCTTTCGGACGTAGCCATCCCGCGTGCAAGTACCAAAGATAGGTCTCGAGCAGCCCCGCCTGGAGGGAGATTTCATCATGCCAACCAAGTTCGTCGCGAATTCGTGACGTGTCGCACAACCACCACTGCGGTCGCGACAACGCAACCTTGTTCGTGTTCACGAGCACCGGCCGACCGGTCATCATGCTGAAGGCGTTACCCGCCCTGCCCGCGAGGTCCAGCATCGCTCCCGGAATTTGCACGGCGGTAGATCGCGTTGACGAAAGCTCGGCAATTTGCGCGTAGAGGTCTCGCCACGATGCGGGCGTCGTCGACGCGACAAAATAGGTGCGTCCAATTGCCACTGGCGCATCTGCAGCGAGCAGCAGCGCGCGCACGCAGTCGCGCACGTGCACGATCGACATCGTCTGATTGCGAGGCGCCGCGTAAAGGGCGACGCGGTTCGTGGCTTGCTTGAAGACATTCAGGAAGTCGACGTCTCGCGGCCCGTAGACCGCAGACAGCCGCAGAATCGTGATTGGCAGGACGCCGGCATATCGGTGGGTGGCCTGCTCCGCCTCGAGTTTGCTCCGCCCGTACGCCTCGACGGGATGCGGTTGATCGTCCTCTCGCACGGGACGGTCAGGTGAGTCCGCAGGCCCCGCGGCCGTCTGCGACGACACCAGCACAACGCGCCGCACTGGAGCGGCGCGGGCAGCGAGCGCCGCGAGGATATTCGCTGTCGGCGTAACGTTCCCCGCGCGAAATTCTCCGAGCGTGCGACGCTTCGTCACACCGCCCACGTGAAAGACATGCGTCGCGTCATGCCAGACCGGCGACTCGCGCACACTGCGGTCGTCGAGGAGATCGGCCGCCCAATAGGCAACGCGAGGATCACGACCGGCTGAGCGGCTTTCGGGACGCACGAGTGCCCGAACCGTGGCGCCGTTCGCAATGAGCGCGTCCACCAGGTGCGAACCGATAAATCCCGACGAGCCAGTGACGACGGCGATCATGGGCGGAAGTTGCGCTGCAGCACGCCGCGCGCACAGGGGCGTTGCGAGTGAATCACTCGATTGGCGAAGATGCGGGCCGAATCTCAGTCAACGAGGCGATCCGGTGTCGCAGCCCGTCCGCAAGCGACAAATGCAGTTTGAGCGCGTGCGTCCCGCATTCGAGCGGTTCGCGCATTGGAAAGTGAGCGCGAACAACGTAGTTTCGTTCACGGGTGCAGATGCCCGCCGTTTCACGGTCCCGTAGCTTAGTTGGTTAAAGCGTTCGACTCATAATCGAAGGATCCTGGGTTCAAGTCCCAGCGGGACCACTTCCAAATCTCTCGCAGCAGCGTGACACGAGTCTCCATCACGGTCGATTTCGAGCCGGACTGTCCGCCGTACCTCAGCTCGACGTTCCGCGGCATCGAGGAAGGGGCGCCCGCGCTACTCCGCCTGTTCGCAGAGATGGGCATCCCAAGCACGTATTTCACGACGGCGGAGGTCGCCGAGCGATTCCCCGATTCCGTTCGGGCAGTTGTAGATGCGGGGCACGAACTGGGCTGCCATGGCGTGACGCACACCGCCTTCGACACGCTCGATGAACCAACCGCGCGATGGGAAATCGAACATTCGGCCACGATACTGCGCGCGTTTGCGCCAGTCACCTCATTCCGGGCTCCGTACCTCCGCTTTCCCGAGCGATACGTCCCTCTCCTCGAGTCGGCGAGCTTTCTCGTCGATTCGTCCCTCGCGAAATACAAGCGCTCGTACTACGCGGCGCGCATCCCCACGACATTGACGCGTATTCCTGCGTCGATGACGTCGTCCGTGTATCGACTTCCCCGCCTCATTCGCGACGCATGGCTTCTTTCGCTGAGTGATCCCGTGGTGTTGTTCGTGCACCCGTGGGAATTCGTTGACCTCTCACAGGAAACACTGCGGTATGACTGCCGGTTCCGCACCGGTGCGTTCGCCCTCCGCGCACTGCGAGAAGTGATCGAGCTCTTTCAGAACCGCGGAGCGACGTTTCTCCCCATGCGCGAAGTCTCCGCATGACGGCGACCACCGCCCGACGCATTGGGTGGATAGCCGGCATTGCGGTGCTTGGCGCATCGCTCGTCGCCGCGCTAAACCACATTCACATCGAACAGGTAATCGACGAGCTGCGAGCGGTGCGAACGCTGTGGATCGCTGCGGCGCTCGCTTGCTACGTCGCGATCTTGCCCCTGTGGGCGGCGCAATGGCGCATCCTCGCTCCGTCGTCTGAGCGCAACAGCTTTACGAAAATGCTGGGCGTTGTCGTCATGACGTGCTCCACGCTGCACACGACGGCATTCCTCGTCGGTGAAGCAACCGGCGTCGTGCTCCTCGTGACACAAATTGGACTCACGCGTTCTGCGGCGCTGTCTGTCACGGCCATGGATCAACTGCTCGTCGGCATTGCCAAGCTCACCGTGCTCGCGACTGGAGCGCTGACGTTGACACTGCCGGCATGGATGCTCGCTGGCGTCACGGCACTGGGCGCAGGAGTCGCCGCGCTACTCGCCGGATGTCTCTTCGCCGCATGGAATCATGAATGGGTGGCGACTCGAAGCGCGCGGGTGCTCCCAACTCGCATGGCAGAGTCGCTTGGACGAATGGGGATAGCGCTCGCGCCACTCCGCTCGCCATCGAGAGGGGGCGGAGCACTTCTCCTTGCCTTCGCCAAGAAATTTGTCGAAGTACTGGCCATCCTTAGCGTGCAGCGCGCCTTCGGCGTCAGTCTTCCGCTCGCGAGCGGCGTACTCGTGCTCGCTGCACTCAACCTTGCTACCCTGCTTCCCCTCGTCCCCGGAAATCTCGGCATCTTCGAGGGTGCAGTCGTCTTCGTGTACACGCAGCTCGGGATTTCGGCCGAACAAGCCGCGGGCATCGCCCTCGTTCAGCATGCCTGCTACTTCGTCGCCCTCGGCCTGCCAGGCTATGCGTGGCTCGCGCTGTCCCGATCGGCACGAACCGCGCTCGCCGCTTCATAGACCGCACGATGCAGTCGCACCACCGCACGCCAGTCGTATTCGACGGGCGCGACGAGATTCCGGTTCGCGATGAAGCGCCGGAGCGGTTCGTCGATCGCAAGACGAGAGATGAACATCGCCAGCTCGCGCTGGTCGCGCGCGAGCAGGCCATTCACGCCGGGCGTGATGAAGTCGCGGGCGCCGCCAGCAAGCATCGCGATCACCGGAAGCCCAGCCGCGCGTGCTTCGAGTGCCGCAATGCCGAACGACTCGCGCTCGCTTGGGAGCACGAACACGTGCGCACTCGCGTAGAGCGCACGGAGCGCCTCGCGACTTTGTTGTCCAGGAAGCCTGACGCGATCGCTGACACCCAGCTCCGCCGCCAGCCGAACCAGCGCCGGTCGATCCGGCCCATCGCCGGCAATCGTGAGCCGAAGCGTCGGCGAGCCGGCTACGAAGCGCACCGCCTCGGCAAAGGCACGCACGAGCGCCACCGGCCGTTTCTTGCGAGAGAGCCGCATCGCACTGACGAAATGCACGTCGGAACCAAATGCGCGAGGTTGCGCGACGCGCCAAAACGCGGCATCGAGCGCGTTGGGCAAGACGCCGACACTCGCGTTGGAAATCCATCGCGCCGCCTGCGCCGCAACCACGCTGCTCACCGCAGTCAGTACACTATGCCGCGTCCACCCGAACAACGCGTCGCTGGCGCCAAGTACAAACGAGGAGCGATGCAGCATCGAATGAAACGTGATGACCGTTGGCAGCGCTGCGCGCGCGCCGGCCAGTGCCCCGGCGTATGCGGCGGGCGACACAACGCTCGCGTGCGCATGGACGACATCAAACGCCTCCTCGCGCAACACCGCGCCAATCCTGCGCGCAAGCAGCGGTGACAGCGCGAAACCCGGACCGGGCATCAACGGAACGTTGACGCGATGCACGCGCACTCCGTCCACAGCGTCCGGTCCGCGCGTGGTGGTCACGATATGTGCGTCAACGCCATCGGTGCGCAGCGCGAGCGCAAGGTCGCGGAGATGAAGCTCTACGCCTCCCATCCTGGGGAGGAACCAGTCACAGACGAGGGCGACGCGCACTGGAGTGCGCCAGCCTACAGGCCGAAGCGCATTGCAATCTCTCCGATAATGTCGCGACGGCGACCGCCAAGAAAGTCCGCGTTGCGAATACGTTCCGCACCACCACGCATCGTGAGCGCGACGCCCTCGCTCGGCTGTAGGATCAACGTGGCGAATACGAGATCGCGCAGCTCATCAGGACGTGTCGCGATCTTCTGCACCACGAATTTTGATTTCCCGGGATCGGGGTAGAACGAATTGTACGACGCATTGCTGTAGATATTGCTTCTCCCTTCCACTTCGAGCCGCATGCCTGTCGACGACGCCAGGCGGACGAGCGCGGAGTAGCTCTTCGCATCAGGGCCAAGTTCGTCGCCGAGCAGGCGGCCACGAGACGCGATACCGTCTCTCAACTCGCCATGCGTGTATGTGAGGATCCCCAGGTGCTTCGCCGACAACTTGGCCGACAGCGCCGGCGTTCCGAGATGCGGAAGGATGATCGCGAAGGTCTGCGACCCGTACCCCGTGAGCAGCTTCGGTATGCGATGCGGATCGAAGTCATCAATCAGGAGTTCGCCCGTGAGCATCGTGCCACCGAGCGCATCGAGACGCACACGGCCGTCCACTCCAAGCAGCTTATCGGAATCGACGTCGAACGTACGCGTCGTGTCCACGTAGTTGTGCGTCCGGAACACGTCGACGAACGGCAGGAAATCGATGAGGCGGTCACTAAAATTTGACTTGCGACCTCCAACACCGCCGTAGTGATTCATGAATGTTCCGCCCAGCTCCACGGCGTTGCTGGGCTGGATGCTCAGCTTGTACGTCAGCAGCTTCGAATGCGATCGAATCGCACTCGGCCCCAACTCTGCGATCGCCAGCGTTGCCTGCGTTGGGCCGAGTTTGCGCAGAAACCATGGCAGCACAAAGGGGTGATCCGCCGACAGCACGACTTGATCGAGCGCCGGGGCGTCGGACGCGAGGAACAGGCCATCGCCTTCGCTCTGCGACCACGTCAGCTGCTGCCTGCCAACGGTGATCGCCAGGTTTCCGATGCGCGCCCGCAGCGACGCCAAAAGAAGCTCGCCAGTGTCCTTTTTTAGAGTTGTGTCATTCGGCCTGCGGTACTCGAACCGCTCACGAGCTTGCAGGGCCAACCAACTTGTCGGTTCGATCCGATGAGATATCTCTAACGATCCGGTTTCGCCGCGCACTGCCGGCATGCCAAGCCGTCGCTGGGCCAGTGGGTCAATCGTCGCCTCGACTGGTTTCGAATGCGGAGCTGGGAAACCCCGACGATTGGCGTCGGTGCTGACGAACGAGAGTGTCAGGCCGTCGATCAACGCGATGTCTCCATCGCTCGAACCGCCATCCGCAGCGCCATTGAATCGTTCGAGTCGCCGAACCAATCCTTCGGCGAAAGAAGAAACACGTTCAAACCTGGCGTCGCGGCCGTTTAGCCGCGCCCGCGCCACGCCTGCGATACGCGCGATCTCGCGGCGTGAATAGGGGCGCTGCCCAATGACCGTCGAGTCGAGCACACCGAGCTCCGAAAGTCGCTCGATATCCGCGTAGGCAAGGTCGGACGACGCGACAAGCCCCGTCCCCTGCGCTCCCGACGCTGACGTCAGGACCACAAGTAGGAACGAAGCGGACGCGAGCGCACGAACGCACCGGAAAGTAATAGTCATCACGACCGCAACCTATCCGGCTGCACCGGTCGCATCAATTACGTTCGGCAGCGACACATCGCCGTCTTACACTGCAGCGACCTTCGCGCCACCGCCATTCGCGAGGCGCACGTCCGCGCCAGCTTGCTCGAGCCGCCCGCGAAGCCTTTCCGTCAGGCGCGCGCGAATCACCATCTGCTCGCCTTCGGTGCGCTGCTCGAGCACTTCACCCTGTTGGTGAATTTCCGCCAGGAGCTTTCCGTCGCGGGGATTCAACCAGACTTCTGCTACGGGACGTCGAGCGCGCATCGCATGTCGCAGCGCACGAAACAGTGGATCGAGTCCCTGCTCTGCCTCAGTGGACACGAACACGGCGTTTGGCACCAGCGCCATCACGCGGTCCTGCAACGCCAGCGCATCCGCCTCGCTCAACAGATCCATCTTGTTGAATACGAGCAGAGTCGGCTGGTCGGTGATGCCGAGATCACCCAACACCTGCTCGACGACGAGTCGTTGCTCTTCCCACATGCGATGGCTTGCGTCCACGACATGCAGGAGAAGATCAGCATCGCGCGTTTCTTCGAGCGTCGCCCGAAACGACGCCACAAGATGGTGCGGAAGCTTGCGGATGAATCCGACAGTATCCGTCAGCAGCACGTGTGCATTTTCGCCAAGGTCTACTTCGCGCGTGAGCGGATCGAGCGTGGCGAAAAGCCTGTCTTCGACGTGCACGTCCATCGCGCCGGTCATGCCGCGAAGGATTGACGACTTGCCGGCGTTGGTATAGCCGACGATCGATGCCTTGAACGACGACGCTCGGCTTTGCCGCTGTACCGCGCGGTTCTGCTGCACATGCGCCAGGCGCTCCTTCAGCAGCTTGATGCGATGGTTGATCAGGCGGCGATCCGTTTCAAGCTGCGTCTCACCAGGACCGCGCACGCCAATGCCGCCGCG
>JBDTXZ010000044.1:0-11037 GCA_040005935.1 bacterium
CAAGACCGTGCTCGCACTCGACGACATCAGCTTCACCATCACCGACGGCATCACCGGCATCCTCGGCGAAAATGGCGCTGGGAAAAGCACGATCATCAAGATCCTGCTCGGGTTGCTGCGGCCCACGTCCGGCACCGCTACGGTGCTGGGGCAAAGCGCGCACGACAGCGTCACCACACGAGCGCGCGTTGGCTACATGCCCGAGCACGACTGCTTGCCAAGTCAGGTGAGTGCCGCAGAGTTCCTCACGCATATGGCGGAGGTGAGTGGCCTGCCTCCCGACATGGCGCGCACACGCGCTGCGGACACGTTGCGCCACGCTGGCTTGTTCGAGGAACGCTATCGGGCCATTGGTGGCTACTCGACCGGCATGAAGCAGCGCGTCAAGCTCTGTCAAGCGCTCGTACACGACCCCGCGTTTGTCTTTCTCGACGAGCCGACGGCCGGACTCGACCCTGGCGGGCGAGAAGAGATGCTTGCGCTCATCAGGAAGACGCATCGGGAGTTCGGTATCAGTGTGCTCTTCTCGTCGCATCTCATGGCCGACGTCGAGCGCACGTGCGACCGCATCATCGTCCTGCAAGCAGGCCATCTCGTGCACGCCGGCGAAGTCGCACAGTTCACGAAGGAGACTGAGACCGTCTTCATCGAGGTCGACACCAACCGGGAAGGGCTCGTGACCGCCCTGGAGAAACGCGGCGTCGTCGTGACGCCAGACGGCGGCGGGCTCACCGTCCAGGGCTCCGACGTCTCCGTTTACGATCATGTGCGCGATGCGCTCGTCGAAGCGCAGGCACCGTTGCGACGCATGGCGCCGCGCAAACGCGAGCTCACTGAATTGTTCCAACATGCAGGGGACCCGAAATGACCGGCACCGTATTCGACATCGGCTATCAGGGCTACTCGGGTACGCGCGAGGGCCCGGGCCGCGCGCGAAAAGCCGTTTACAAGGACGGAGTACGCGCCGCGCTCGGGCTCGGCCGCGGTGCACGCGCGAAGATCCTGCCATGGTTCTTCATCAGCGTGCTCTCGGCCATTGCACTCGTGATGGCGCTGATCGCCGGCGCGGCCGAGCGACTTGGCGGGCCCGGCTCGGCGGAGAAGATGCACCTGCCGTCCCACTCCGATTACAACGGCATCGCGTCGATCATCATGTTCGTGTTTGCCGCCATCGTGGGGCCCGAGCTGCTCTGCCGGGACAAGCGTGATGGCGTCATCAATCTCTATCTCGTGCGACCGCTCACGGGTACGGACTACATCCTTTCTCGCTGGGCCGCATTCATGACGGTGATGACCGCGGCTGCCCTCCTTCCGCAGATCATTCTGTTCCTCGGGCTGTGTGGCGGCGATCCGAAGCCCATCGACTATTTCACGGCGCACTGGCTCGACATTCCGCGCTTTGTTCTGGCTGGCGTCGTGATCAGCGCGTACGCGACGACACTCGCGCTGCTCACCGCGTCGTTTACGTCACGCCGAGCGTATGCGTCCGTGTTCCTGGTCGGGCTGTTCGTGATCACGACGCCGTTCACCATCGGGTTGGCCCAGCAAGTGGCTGGGACAGGCGGACAATGGATCTCGATGTTCAATCTTACGAACATTCCCGTGCACGTGAACGACGTCATCTTCGGCAAGATGAGCGAGATCACCAGCGAGGCGCCGGCCCGATTACTCGCGCCGTGGATTCGCGTGTCGTGGTACTTCGCGTGGACGCTCATTCCCGCCGCCGCGCTCTGGGCGCGCTACCGGAGACTCACACCATGAGCAGCGCGAACGAGCCGGTCATTCGGGTGCAGAATGTGTCGCGCTGGTTCGGCAGTGTGGTGGCCGTGAGTGACGTCAGCTTTGACGTCATGCCCGGCATCACCGGCCTGCTTGGACCGAACGGTGCCGGTAAGACGACTTTGCTTCGCATGATGACCGGACTCGCGGGCGTGTCGACAGGAAGCGTGACCGTGTTCGGCCAGCCGGTGCGCGACAACCCGCCGTTGTATGGGCGAATTGGCGTCATGTCTGAGCATGAAACGGTGTACGGCTTCATGAAGGGCCGCGAGTTCGTGACGATGATGGGTCGCCTACGCAATGTGCCTGACCTCGAACACGCGGTGGACCGGGCGATCGCGCTCGTGGATCTCGCTGACGCACAACATCGCTCCATGGAGACGTACTCGCGCGGGATGCGCCAGCGCATGCGTCTCGCGGCCACGCTGGTGCACGAGCCCGACGTCCTCATTCTCGACGAGCCGTTGAACGGCGCGGATCCGCGGCAACGGTTGCACTTCAAGCACTTGCTCGAGACGCTCAAGGCGCAGGGCAAGACGATTGTGATCTCCTCACACATTTTAGAGGAGGTGGAGCAGCTCGCGGACACGGTGCTCCTCATCGTGAATGGAAAGCTCGCGGCGTCTGGCGGATTCCGTGCGATTCGCGCCGCGCTCAATCAGCGGCCGTATCACGTGCGCATCCTCTGCGACTCGCCGCGTGCACTTGCGGCGGCACTCGTCAAGCTCCAGTCGGTGGACGCGGTGCATGTCGATCCGGATGGGGCGATCGTCGTGCTAAGCCGCAACGTGCTCGATCTGCAAATCGAGTTGCCTCGCCTCGCGCAGGCTGCTTCAATCGGCCTGCGGCGCGTCGAGCCGCTCGACGATTCGCTCGAGAGCGTATTTGGATACCTGGTGGAGGCATGACTGTCGTCCTGAGCGCAGCGAAGGACTTGTACTTCGTCCTAACAGCACAGCCCATCTGATGCGTTCCGTCTATCAACTCACCCTGCGCCAGCTGTCCGGCAAGTGGCGACTCGCCATCATGACCGTACTTGCGGCCATGCCCGTGATCATCACGGTGCTCTCGCTGCGCGACGAAACCGCTGGTTCGGTCGAGCAATTCGAGAAGGCCATCCTCGGCGCCATGCTGGCTGGCTCGATTGCGCCACTCGTCGTGCTTGCCATCGCCGCGGCGGCGTTCGGCAACGAAGTGGAAGACCGCACACTCGCGAACCTGACCATCTCGCCCGTGCCGCGCTGGCAGATCGCGCTGCCGAAGCTGTTGGCCACTGTGACAATCGCCGGCCCGTTCATCGCGCTTTCTGCATTGCTCACGGCACACGTGGCCTTCATCGGTGACTGGCGCGCTACGTTCGCCGTCGCCGCAGCGGTCACCGCCGGTGTGTTGATGTACGCGTCGATGTTCGTGTGGCTCGGCCTTGTCAGCACGCAAGCCATCGGCGCGGGCCTGCTCTATATCGTGCTCTGGGAGGGCTTCTTCTCGGGTTTCGTATCGGGAGCTCGGCTGCTGAGCATTCGGTACTACGCCATCGCACTCATGCATGCGATGGATCCGCGCCGGTTCGCAACGAGCGACCACTTGAGCGGCGTCGCAGTGTCCGCGATGGCCGCCCTCGTGATCGGCGGGTTCATGCTGCTATCCATCCGGCGTCTGCACACAATGGATGTGCCGTAAGCGGAATACGGTTGTCATGCCGCACGAGCGCGTGTCGGGATCTACTCTCCGTGCCCTGTAACGTTCGTCGAGCGCGTGGACAGAAGCTCCCGACACGCGCTCGCTGCGCTCGCGCTTGCGGGATGACATCCATTCGCACCCCTAACTGAACGGCATTGGCCTTAAGCGGCGGTGCGACCAAGCTCAGCGAACGTGAATCACGCGAAACATCCCGAGTAACGCGTGCGGCGTCGCGCCTGCAGTATCTCGAAGTTGACAGAGCAGGAGGTAGTCACGGCCACTCGTTAGCGGAACCGAGAGCGTCGCAGGCGAACGTGTCTTGGGAGCCGCGTAGAGCATCCCGCTCATTGCGCCTTCCAGGTACACTCCCGGAACCGTACGAAAGTTCAGGCCTCTTTGGTGAGCCGCGACGATCTCCGCTGCTCCCATGGCGGGACGCAGCAATCCAATGAGCAGCTCGTGCTCCTTGGCGCCGCGATTGTCGAACTCGAATTCCGCAACACCAGCAGCCACGGAATCAGGCGCCTGCAGCGCATAGTCCAATGCCACGACTTGCACGCGCGTGGCAGGACGACGCTCACGGGCATCACCTGCGCCGAGTGCAAGTGATGCAAGGGCGAGCATGCCGAGACGAGCCGAGAGCGCGAGTTGCATGTGTGTCGCTCCTTTGGGATTGAGTTCGGGATTAAGGACCGCTCTGCAAGCGATCGTTCAGGCCCCGAGCACCCACTCGGAGCAGCCACGCGATTCCCAGCGCCACAGGTAGCGTCGCACCCGCGCTGAGAACACCAACGGCGAGGGACGTGCCGCCCCAGACGACGGAAGCCAGACCCCCAGCCAGGGTTACAGTAATCGCAAAACCGGCAAGCATCCATCGCGCCCACCGTCGAAACCAGAAAGTCGCTACCACGCTCAGCAGTGCGAAGACGCCGTACGCCAACTGGTTAAAGACTTGAGCAACTTGACCGGGAGTGTGCGCTTCGGACAACTCGCCAACCCCACCGGTGATGCCGAGCCACGTCAGTGTCAGGAAAATTATGACGGCAATTACCAGCAGCGTTCGACGAATCGATGGGCTGAGTGTCATGAGTGCTGTCGTTAGCCTAAGACGGACCGCGCAATCGCATCGAGCCCGCCGCGCATCGGATCGCACACCGGCACACCGAGTGTCGCCGCCATATCGGTGGCATACGCGTGCCATGCGCCGTCCGACAGCGAAGACGAATTGATGCTGAGACCTGCGCAGCGCACCTGACGGTTGGTGATCCGCGCCGCCTGGACATACTGGCGCACTGCGTCGCCCAGGTCGGGGATTGGAAAGTCCGGGTAGTACTCAATCGTCTCGCGCGTCGGATCGTGACAGAGCACGAACGCGTCGGGCTGCGAGCCATGCAGCAATCCCAACGTCACGGCGGCGTATGCGGGATGAAAGAGCGACCCCTGACCTTCGATCACGTCCCAATGATCGGCATCATTGTCGGGAGAGAGTTGCTCTGCCGCGCCGGAAACGAAGTCCGCCACCACCGCATCGATCGCGATGCCTTCTCCCGCGATCATGATCCCCGTCTGGCCAGTTGCGCGAAACGTGGCCTTTGCACCACGCCCACGCAGCGCATTCGTGAGCGCGAGCGCAGTGTATTTCTTGCCCAGTGCGCAGTCCGTGCCCACGGTAGCGACGCGCATTCCGGTGCGCTTGCGTCCAGTGCCCGCAGCAAACACGCGATCGCTATGGCGGACGTCGAGCAACCGCACGCCGTGCGTCGCCGCGGCCTCCACCAGCGACGGGAACGACGTCAGTCGCGTGTGCATACCGCTTACGATGTCGAGACCGGCGCGAATTGCATCATGAAGGTCTGGCAGCCACTCCTCAGGGAGACGACCGCCTACCGGTGCCACGCCCACCACCAGGCTCCCGGCTCCGCGCTCGCCAGCCTCGCGCGGTGAGAGTCGCGGGACGCCCACGCTGATCGTCGCGGAGGAAAGGCTCCACTCGCCAAGGACGTTGTCGCGACACCAGTCTCGTAAGCCGCATGCGGTCTTCGCGTCGGTCGCAATCCGCGCGTCGCCGAGGTAGAGCAGGTAGGGTCGCCTGAGTTGATGCATGGCGATGAACATGGCGCCGTTGCCGTGGCGCGGCCAGACAACTGAACACAAGTTGTCATCCTCAGCGAGCGAAGCGAGACGTTGTCATCCCGCAGGAGCGACGCGAGTATCGGGATCTACTATCCTTGCCCTGTGGCGTTCGTCGAGCGCATGGACAGAAGATCCCGACACGCGCTCGCTGCGCTCGCGCGTGCGGGATGACATCCATTCGCACCCTACCTGAACAGCATCGAGCGTCGCGGGGCGTCGTCATCCTGAGCGAGCGCAGCGAGTCGAAGGATCTGCACCTCCGTCCATCCCCCTGAACCAAGGCACATGCGCCCGCCACACCTTTGTGCCGCCCTGTTGGCGTTCGCCCTGTGCGGTCAGCTTCCGTCCGCGGACGCACAAGCTCCGTCGTCAACGCTCATCCAAAACGCTGTCATCATAGACGGCCGGGGCGGGCCGTCACGTCGCGGAGCCGTTCGCATTGTGGGTGACCAGATCGTCGCGGTGGGCCAGCTGACGGCGCAAGCCGCGGATCACATCATCGATGCAAAGGGCCTCACCATCGCCCCCGGATTCATCGACACACATAGTCACCACGATCGCTCCGCCACGACGCGCACCTCACTCCCGCTTGTCAGCCAAGGTGTCACGACCATCGTCGTCGGCCAGGACGGCAGTGGCACCGGCATCGCGTCGGAGTTCGCTCGACTCGACTCCGTTCCCGTCGCGGTAAACGTCGCCTCATACGTCGGGCACGGCTCCGTGCGACGCGCCGTCCTCGGCAACGACTTCAAGCGCAAGGCGACGCCTAAGGAAGTCGAGCGCATGAAGCAGCTCGTGCGCTTGGAGATGGACGCCGGCGCCCTCGGTCTCTCCACCGGTCTCGAATACGATCCCGGCATCTATTCGGCGCCCGACGAAGTCATCGCGCTGGCGAAGGTCGCAGCAGACGCGGGCGGACGATACATCAGTCACATCCGCAGCGAGGACCGCGACTTCTGGCTTGCGCTCGACGAGATCGTCACCATCGGGCGCGTAAACCACATGCCCGTGCAGGTCTCGCACATCAAGCTCGGCATGCGCGACCTCTGGGGGCAGGCGGACAGCGTCATCCATGTGCTCGACCGCGCACGAGCGTCAGGTGTGCAGGTCACCGCCGATATCTACCCCTACCTGTACTGGCAGTCGAACCTCGGCGTTCTCTATCCGCGCCGCAACTTCGCAGACAGCACGGAAACCGACTTCATCCTCGCGCACCTCAACGCGGCGGACGACATCATCTTCAACAACTTCCCGGGCCACCGCGATTACGCTGGCAAGACACTCGCGCAAGTGGCGCAGATGCGTGGCCGTCCCGCTGCGCGCACCATGATGGACCTGCTCGCGGAGCCCGGCGGTTCCGGCGCGGGCATCGTTGCCAAGGGCATGGACGACCGCGACGTCGGCGTCCTCATGCAATGGTCGTTTGCCAACATCTGTAGTGACGGGCAATCGGACGGCCGTCACCCGCGCGGCTTCGGCAGCTTTGCGAAGGTGCTTGGCCCCTATGTGCGCGATCGTAAACTCTTTTCGATCGAAGAGGGCGTCCGCAAAATGACGAGCCTCGCTGCGGCCAACGTGGGTCTTGCACGTCGAGGAGCCATCGAGCCTGGCTTCTTTGCGGACCTCGTGCTCTTCGATCCGGCGACGGTCACTGACCACGCCACCTTCGAAGCGCCGCACGCGGAGGCAACCGGTGTGCAGATGGTGTGGGTCAACGGGCAGGTCGTCTTCGATGACGGCAAGCCCACGGGTCGTTATGCGGGTCGTCCTCTGCGTCGCGTGCGATAGTCGGCAGTTGTCATGCTGTTTTTCCGCGCTTCGTAGCCACGTAGAGGGTGTGCATGGGGCCCGAGGTGTCGTGCGCCCTGACGTGGAGCGTTTCGACGTCGAGTCCGCGGGCGCGTAACGCGCCGACGAACTTCGGGTCGTCACCGACGGACCAATACACAATCGATCCACCGGCACGCAGCGCGGCGAACGTCACCAGGATGCCGCGCTCGGCGTAGAGTCGCGCGTTCTCTGACATGAGCATCCCGTCGGGCCCGTTGTCCGTGTCGAGCATGATTGCATCGAAGCCGCCCGGGTTCGCGCGGAGTACGTTGCTCACGTCGTCGTGCACCACGGTGACGCGCGGGTCGACCATCGCGTCGGCGGACAGGTCATATCGCGGGTCGGCGTTCCACGCGATCACCTCGGGAAGAAGTTCAGCCACCACGACTTCGGCGTCATGACGCAACTCCCGCAGCGCGGCGCGGAGGGTGAACCCCAGGCCGAGTCCACCAATCAGCACACGCATTTCTGGGCGCTCCCGGAGTGGAGCGCAGGCGACTTCGGCGAGACGATCCTCGGAACGGTGACGACGGGTGGACATGAGCTCCACGCCATCGGCGCGGATGAGATAGGCGCCGTCGTGCCGATACAGCGCGATCAGCGTCCCGTTCGGGGTCCGCGCCTCTCCCAGCCGCTCGAGGGGTTTCATCGCTCAGCGGGGACGTCGCGCAAAAATGCCATTGCCCGTCCGATGACGAATGGATTGTGGTACGGCATCATGCGCAGAAGATACATCAGCCACGACGTCGCGATCACGTTCTGGCAAACCGCTTCTGTAGCGCCGTCATGGTGGACGAATTGCCCTGGTCGAAGGGTTGTCATCCCGCAGGCGCGAGCTCAGCAAAGCGAGTGTAGGGATCCCCTTTCCTTGCTGTGGCGTTCGTCGCGCGTGGGCAGAAGATCCCGACACGCGCTCGCTGCATCGCGCTGCGTGATGACATCCATTCGCGCCCCAATTGAACAGCATTGCGCCAGTAGGCCTCGATGTCCTGCGCGCTGTAAGTGTATCGCAGCGCGCAGTTTCCTCAATTGAACTTTCAGCCAACAAATTGCATAATTAGCACAAAACGGTGAGCGCCCAGCAATATTTATAGCGTCTACCGAAGAAATATCTCCAAATATTGCAGAATCAACACATTTCTATTGACACGTCGGCTAGACGATCATAGCTTCTCGGCGTGCATCATCTCCCGCCTCCCGCCACCGTGAATCCCCGCCAGCGAATTCCCAGGGGGAATTTCTGGCGCAAGGACGCTGGACGGGGTGCACCGAGTTGAGCGCGACTGCCGAGTTGCTCTGATGCCCTCGTTACGCCCCCATGAGCCGAGCCAGCACGGGGGCTTTTTCATGTCCGTCACACAACCCAAATCGTTCAGGAGGGAACCATGGAAGTGCGAGGTCCTGTAAGAATGATGGCCCCCATGTGTTGGGCTGGCGCTTTGCTGGCGCTCGTACTGCCGTCGATGGTATTCGCGCAGGCCGCGGCCCCGGCGCCGGTGACGCTCGACTCCCTCGCCAAAGTGGTCGCCGACAACGTCACGGCGATCAATCTCGTGTGGGTGCTCGTCGCCGGATTCCTCGTGATGTTCATGCAGGCGGGCTTTGCACTGGTCGAAACGGGGTTCACTCGCGCCAAGAATGCGGGCCACACCATCACGATGAACATCATGGTGTACGGCATCGCGATGCTCGCCTACTGGGTCGTGGGCTTCGCGCTCCAGGCGGGTGGCGTAGGCGCGCTGGGCACGCTTGGCGGTTACGCAGGCCTGAGCTCCGAGTTCACGGTCTCGCTCTTCGGCAAGGAGTTCGGCTTGTTCGGCACTACGGGTTTCTTCCTGACTGGTGTCGCGTACAACGCGAGCGTTTTTGCCTACTTCCTGTTCCAGATGGTGTTCATGGACACCGCGGCGACGATTCCCACAGGGGCGCTTGCCGAGCGCTGGAAATTTGCGTCCTTCGCGGTCTTCAGCGTGTTCATTGGCGCGCTCATCTACCCGGTGTTCGCGAACTGGGCGTGGGGAGGCGGTTGGCTATCACAGCTTGGCAAGAACTTCAACCTCGGCCACGGCTATGTGGACTTCGCCGGCTCGGGAGTCGTGCACCTTACGGGCGGGGTGATGGGGCTCGTCACCGCCGTACTTCTCGGCGCGCGGCGCGGGAAGTACAACGCGGACGGATCAGTCAACGCAATCCCCGCCCACAACCTCCCGATGGCGCTCCTCGGCACGTTCATCCTGGCGTTCGGATGGTTCGGCTTCAACGCCGGCTCCACGCTGGCCGGCACCGACGTGCGCATCGCCGTGATTGCGGTCAACACGATGCTTGCGGGAGCCGCGGGTAGCGTCGCCGCGATGCTCTATATGTGGGCGCGCCACGGCAAGCCGGATCCAGGCATGATTGCCAATGGCGCGCTGGCCGGCCTCGTGGCGATCACCGCACCCTGCGCCTTCGTCACCGCGCCGGTGGCTGTCCTGATTGGTGCGATCGCCGGCGTGCTCGTGATCGTCGCCGTGCCGTTCATCGACGGGAAGCTGCGCATCGATGATCCCGTCGGAGCAATTGCGGTGCACGGTGTGAACGGCTTGTTCGGGGTTCTGGCGGTCGGGCTCTTCGCCGACGGTACCTATGGCGACGGCACCAATGGAGTCGCCGGCGGCGTGCGAGGCCTCTTCTATGGCGACGGTACCCAGATCGTCGCTCAGGGCGTTGGAGTAATCGCGAACATCATCTGGGTCGGTCTCTCGGCGTTCGTCGCGTGGAAGATCACGGGTGTACTCGTCGGCGGACACCGCGTGGCTGCCAGCGTGGAGGATGAAGGACTCGACATTCCCGAAATGGGCGTGCTCGCATACCCGGCAGACCATGCGTCCGCCGCCGTGCTCCCAGAGGCACCGCGCCGAAAGGCCGTCGAGGCAGCCTGACGGACTACGCCGTGTGTGTGGGTCGCATCTTCGCGCTCCACACCCATGGCATGAGGTCTCGCGGTGTCGATCACCCACCTACCGGAGGAGTCATGGAGCGCCGTCCAGCCAGATTGGCCTGTCTCAACATCACGTTCGCACTCACCACGTTCATCTCGGCAAACGCCGCGGCACAGGCGCCCACGCAGGCGGGTGTGCCCGTCGGGACAGCGGCAGGAATGAAGGCCGACCCAGCGCCGAAGGCCGACTCCGCGGCGACGGCACCGGCGGCGCCAATCCCCACCTTCTTTACCGAGATTCAGGCCAACGCATTCTCATCATTCGGTTACACGTACAACCTGAATAGCCCGGCCTCCCGTCTCAACGGCTATAGGGTATTCGATTCGGACGCCAACACTTTCAGCGTGGACGTCGCCGAACTGGTGCTCCAGCGGGTCATCGCGAAGCCAGGCGAGGCCGGCTTCCGCATCGACCTCGAAGTTGGCGGTGCGATTCCACAGAAAACTCAGGCGTTGGGACTCTCCATCGGACAGGGCGCCGACCTTCAGCAGGCCATGGTCAGCTATCTGGCGCCGGTGGGCGAGGGGCTGCGCCTCGACTTCGGAAAATTCGTCACGCCCCTGGGCTCCGAAGTCATCGAGGGATACGACGGCTACAACGACAACTACAGCCGCTCGTTCCTTTTCAACTACGC
>JBDTXZ010000045.1:0-10956 GCA_040005935.1 bacterium
TGAGCGAGCGCAGCGAGTCGAAGGATCTGCACTTCCGTCCTAGATCCGCCGTAAATGCCTCCCGACCGACACCGCGCTCCCCACAAGGCCGATCATCGCGCCGAACAGCAGGCCGAGCAACGCAACCCTCGTCTCGAAGAAGATCGTCTGGATCAGGTACTTGTCGATGATCGTGCGCGCTACATACGTGAGTAGCAGGGCGAGCAATCCTCCGAGCACACCCTTGGCGAGCCCCTCGAGGAGAAATGGCCGGCGGATATATCCGTCCGTCGCGCCGACGAGCCGCATGATCGAAATCTCCTTTGCACGCGACAAGACGGCCATGCGTATCGTCGCGCCGATAATGATCACCGACACACCTGCAAATGCGAGCCCGAGCACCACACCGGCAATGCCCGCGATGTTGCGAAGGCGATAGAGCTTCTCGATCCACTCTTCGCCATACCGAATGTCATCGACAAAGGAGAACGCGCGCACGCGCGCCGACACGCGCTTCACCGTGGCTGGATCACGGAATCCGGGTTTCAGCCGCACGTCGATCGACGCAGGAAGCACGGCGCCCTCGAACACATCGCGAAAGTCGCCAAGCTCCTTCTTTGCCCGCTCGAGTGCTTCGTCCTGCGACACCGTCTTGGCGGCGAGCACTTCGGGATAATTCGAGATATCCAGCGAGGCCTGCGCGATCGCCTCCACAGGCGTTCCGTCGGCCACGAACGCACGAATCTCCACGCGATCCTCGAGCCGCTCGAGCGCCTCGCGGATGTTGAGCGCCACAAGGCCGAACAGGCCGAACGCAAAGAGCGAAAAGGCGATCGTCGTGATGCTCAGCGCACTCAAGAGCGGCGTCCGCCGAAAGGAGATGAGCGCATCGCGAAGGGCGCGCATCAGGCGTCGCGCGCTGGCTTTACAACCTGCTCCGCCGAGTCGAACACCACGGCGCCACGATTCATTTCGATCGTGCGGAACTCCTGGCGGCGAATGAGCTCCAGATTGTGCGTCGCCATCATCACGGCCGTCCCGCCTGCGTTGATCTCACGCAGCAGTTGGAAGATGCCACGCGTCGCGCGGTCATCGAGGTTGCCTGTGGGCTCGTCGGCGATGAGCACGAAGGGATCGTTGACGAGCGCGCGCGCGATGGCCACGCGCTGCTGCTCGCCGCCGGATAGTTCAGGCGGATAGGCTGTGCCCTTGCCGGCGAGACCAACCTGCGTCAGGGCGCGCGACACCTTGGAGCCGATCAGCGCGGGCGGCGTTCCGGTGACCTCGAGCGCGAAGGCGACATTCTGTTCAGCCGTGCGATTGTCGAGCAAGCGAAAATCCTGGAACACAATGCCGAGCTTTCTTCGGATCTTCGCGACCTCGCGGTCTCGCGCGGTGAGTGAGCTTGTGCCACTCACGCGCACCTCGCCCGACGTGGGTCGCTCCTCCATGTACACCATCTTCAGGAGCGACGTCTTGCCCGCGCCGCTTGGCCCGGTAAAGAACACGAACTCTCCCTTGCCAATGTGCAGGGAAACGTCGTCGACCGCCGTGCCGGTTCGCGGATAACTCTTGCTGACGTGTGTAAAGCGGATCATTCGGGATCACAACGACCTGGTTTGGTACGTCTCACCGCCCATCCTCGTCGAGCTCGATGAGCTTCCAGCTCGATCCCGCCGTGACCGTGTCGACGATGGCCTTGAGAAGGCCGATGAGGATGGGGCCGAGCAGAATGCCAGCCAGACCAAACGTGTACACGCCAGTGATCAACGCAACGAACATCCAATAGAAATTGAGGACGCGCGACCGGTCCGCCGCAATTTTGGGCCGCAGATACGTCGAGATGAAGACGGTGTTCACCAGCGTGCCAATGATGATCATCGCGATCGCCGGCCCAACCGCATTGCGGAAGATCACGAGCCAAATCGCCACGGGCACGTACACGCTCCACGAACCCACGATGGGGAAGAACCCGATGATGAACGACACGACGGCCAGCGCGCCCGCGAGCGGCACGCCGAACACAAGGTTCATCCCAAGAATGATGAGTGACTTCAGCGTCTGAGTCAGGAGCGTGGAGTAGATCGCCCCATACAGCACGCCGCGCACATTCACCTCCAGCGCCCGGCGAAGCTCGGCGTAGCGTGGCGGAATCTTGCTGGATAAGTAGTTGCCGACCTTATCCGCCTCGAGCAGGATGTAGAAGGCCGTAAAGAGGAAGATCGTCGCCGAGACTGAAAAGTCCTTGAGCGTTTCCTTGATCATGAGTGGCAGACGCGTGCCGTACGCCGTCACGCCAACGACGAATTGGCCCAGCATCGTGGCGGACTTCGCGTCGGCAAGGAACGGCACGCGGCGCACGGCCTCATCGATCTTCCTGACAATCTCGTCCTGATGCTGGCTGGCATAGGTGACGACATCAGACAATTCGCTGTAGCTATACCCCAACACCACCAGCACCGGCGCGATGACCACCAGGAGCGTCAGGATCGCAGACAGCGTCTGATTGCCCGTTCGAGCCACGATCCCCAAGTGCAACGGCCGAAGGTAAAAACCGATGATGAGGCCGAGGATCGCCGCGATGACGACGGTCTTCACCATCCACAGGAAGAGCGCCAGCACCACGGCGCCAAGCATCGTGGTGATGAGGATGCGGCGAACTTCCGGCAGTGTCAGCTCGGCAATGCTCGCATTCGTCCGCCGTTCAACGCGTCGTCGCTCTCCTTCCTCTTCCTCTTCGGACAGCAGGATGTCGGTCATCAGCGCAGCGCTTGCTCCATGTCGGCGATCAAGTCATTCGCATCCTCGATGCCAACGCTGAAGCGCAGGAATCCGTCAGGAATGCCAAGCTTTGCCCGTTCGTCCGCCGTGTGGCGCGTATGAGACGAATAACGAGGCTCGCTCACCAAGGAGTCTACACCACCGAGACTCGGCGCGTGCCGAATGAGTCGCAACTTTCTGATGAAGCGGTCCGTCACTCGACCGCCACCCGTGAGCTCCAAGCCAAACATTCCACCGAACCCATCCATCTGGAACTTTGCGATTTCGTGATCCGGGTGCGAAGGCAGGCCGGGATAGTGCACCGCCTTCACCTCCTTTCGATCTGCGCACCAGAGTGCGATGCGCAGCGCATTTTCGTTCTGGCGCTTCACCCGCACATCCAGCGTCTTGAGGCCGCGCTCCAACATCCAGCACGCGAATGGATCTGGCGCTTGCCCCCACACGATCATCTTCTCACGCACCTCTTCAACGTACGAGGCCGTGCCAAGGACCGCGCCACCGATGACGTCGTGATGGCCGTTGAGAAACTTGGTTGTGGAATGAATGACGACGTCTGCGCCGTGCTCGAGAGGGCGGAAGTTGATCGGGCTCGCGAACGTCGAATCGACAACGAGTGCGAGACCGTTTTCCTGCGTGAGGTAACTGACCGGCCGCAGATCAAGCACTCGACACGTGGGATTGACTGGCGACTCGAGAAACACGGCCCGCGTTTCCTTGCGAAGTCGCTTGCGCCATGCACGTGTTTCGTGCGGATCAACGAGCGTGACGTTGATGCCGAGTGTGGCGAACTCCTTGGTGAGCAGCTGCAACGTGCCACCATAGATGTTTCGGCTGGCGAGCAGATGATCGCCGGGGCGGAGCAGGGCAAGCAACGCGCACGCGGTCGCCCCCATACCGCTCGAGAGCACGATGCACGCTTCGGCCTTGTCGAGCGCGGCAAGGCGCTTCTGCACGACTTCCGCGTTTGGGGAGTTCCCGTAGCGTGGGTAACGCAGTCCCTCGCTCTCGCCCACTTCCGACACGAAGTTCACGCTCTGGTAGAGCGGTGTGACAACGGCAGTGTCGACATCGTGCGCCGCCTCCCCGGCGTGCACGGCCAAGGTCGGGAGCGAGTGTGGGCGCGGGCGTCGCGGAGAAGTCACTGGACTGTGGGTTGGGCGCCGCGTCAGGCGAACAGCCCGCGGCGCGTATGCGAGTCGAGGTCAGGTTTGGTGACGCGAACCACCTCGGAAACCGAGGCGCCGGCAACGTCTCGAAGGCCGCAGTCACCGCGACGAATTGAATTATCCACCACGACGGTCGCCAGCTCCTGTCGCCGCGGACCCTGCACCCACGCCAGCTCTCCATCCACGAGGAGCCGTGCGCGCGCCTCCTCCGAATTCAATCTCACTTGTGGACCGCGGTCAGGATCCGATGCGCGCGTGCCGACGAACGACGCCACGCGCAGAATACGGTTCCGCGCGTCCTCAGGCATGCGCTTCGCCCAGCCCGCCAACGGCGATGTAGCCATCGTCGAGGCGCATCAGGAGCCGCCGCCGGTGCAACGCGTCGAGCATGCGCGCGCAGTCATCCGGAAGCGAGCCGAGCGCAATCGCGAGATCCACTGCCCGTGCGCGACCGAGCTCATACACCTTTTCCCACGCCGCACGCTCGCCGTCGTTCACCATGCCGACGATACGCGCACCGTCGTCCGTCTCGAGCACGAGCGCGAGTCCGTGGCGTTCGAGCACCGTTTCGATGGCGTCCCAATGGTCATCGTTCACACCACGGAACAGGAAATACGCCTCGCGATCTTCGCGCTCTGCCGCGACGTAGCGCAGCAACAACTTCGCCACGACCTCGTCCGCGCAGGAGAAATCAATCATCCCCACATGCGAAAAGTCGATCACGGTGAGTGAGCGCTCGCGCGAGTCAGCGAGCAACGCTTCGATTTGCGTCCGCACGGCAGCGCCCGTGGGCCGCGTGACCAGATTGGAATAGAGCTCGCACGACAGCGTCTGCCGCAGCACGGAACTCAGGTCAATGTGCATCATGAGCGCGGGGCCCCGGAGACCCGCTCTGGTATCGTGACTTGAACCTGCGACCCCGGAAACGGGGCCAACTTTTCGGCGAGCGGGACATCATCGTCCCAAGTCGGCACTATGGCAATCTTGGCGGTACCACTGCGGACGCTCACCTTGCCGTCCCAGCGTCCGATGTAACGTCGCACTCCGGCGAGCCCCTGACCGCGACCTGGATCACGAAAACGGCTCACGCCGCGAATGACGGCTTCCTCGAGCGCCGCGGCGTCATCCCAACGGTCACTGCGGACAAAGCCCGGAGCGCTTTCCAGCGTTTGGCGAAATCCAAGGCCCGCATCGCACACGGCGATCACCACCACGCGCCGATTCGCGAGTCGCTTGCGATACGTATACGTCTGCACGGCTACGAATCCGCCGCGACCTGCGTGCTCGATGATGTTCTGGCAGATCTCGGAGAGCGTCATCGCAAAGCCGACCGTGGCCTTCACGTCGATGTTGAGCTCCTTCGAAAGAATCTGCTGCGCCTTCTGCTGAATGCGCCCGACCACTTCGTGCACGTCCTCGCTCTTCGCGATCTGCGTGATCTCGAGCAGCACGCTCGACTCGCCGCCTCTCGCCTTCGGCACGGAGCCACGAAGGTCGAATAATTCATCCGCGTGCTTGAAGAATCCCGTGCGTGCCCAGTACGAGGCCGTCTCCTCCGCCTCCGGCGCGGCAAAGCTCGCACGCTCGTCGCGCGACTGGCCGAGTGCGAGCAGGGCGGTCAGTCCGTACGGCGATGCCCACCGCGTATGGCGTGCGTCGACCAGCAACTTGGCGTCGTGCGGAACGGACGCGAGCTGCTCCACCACCTGCTCGAACGTATGGTCGTCCAGCGAGGGTGGTACTGTGATGACGCTGGTCACGAGAGGCTGAGTTCTCCGCGCAGGTGAGCCGCGAGTCCACTAGCGCCGCGGTGTTCGACGTTTCGGGCGGCGGCATGTGCAGCCGCGATCATCGCATCGCCTAACTTATCACCGGCGACCATGCGGGAGAAATAGGTCGCACCCCAGACATCTCCACAGCCTGTCGGATCGCCTGACCCATTGACAATCTCCGCAGGCACCAACGCGGTGCGGGCCGCTCCGAGCTCGCCCGTCGCGCCGCGGGATCCCGTGGACAGTCCGCCACGAGGAGGAAGATCACATATCGTGTCGAAGCCCGGATTTGCCACATAGATGGCGCCGCGCTTCCCGAGCGTCACGAGCAGGCACGAGACGCCGGCCGCCAGCGCCGTCGCCGCCAAACTCATCGAATCCGGCGCGATCGTCGCCATCTCTTCCTCGTTCATCTGCAGGAAGTCGAAGCAACCACACCACTCCGCCACATTCGGGATCGGACGAAACGTCCGCAGGCCATCGGGCTGCACGGCCATGACCTTCATGTGAAGGTCGCAGTGAATTGGACCGGCGAAATATTGACGCAGCAACTGCGCAGTCTCCAGGTCGAGCTCCCATCCGCTCAGGAAGTTCACATAGAGCGCGTCGAGTCGCGCATCATCGAGCAGTGACTTCAACCCCAGCCAGCTCCAGGCGGGGATTGCGCCGGTCAGATGCTCCGATCGGCGTTCATCATCGATATAGCGCAGTTCAACACGATGGCCCGGATACGGCACCTCGATGAGCGCCGCGTCAGGCGCGATACGCTTGAGTGTGTTGATGTAGTCGCGTGCGCGTGCAGCGAGATCAAACCCGACCTTGAGGATCGGTACGATCTCCCAATCATCCGGCAGCGCGGCGTCCAGCCCACTGAGCGTGTAGGTGATACCACCCCACTCTTCCACCGGAACGCTCCGCACGTCTCGCCCATGGATGATGTCCCAGACGAATGTCCCAATGACGCCGACGCGCTTCTTTCGCACGACTGTCATCCCGCAATCGCGCTCCAGGCGCGAGTGTCGGGATCTGGCGTTCTACGCGTGGGGCTGGCTACGGAGGATGCACGGTAGATCCCGACACTCGCGTCGCTCGTGCGGGATGACAACTGACTCACACCCCTCCCAGATGCTGTTGCTTGAAGCTCGCCACCGCGCCTACCACACCCGCCGTTCCGGGCAGTTCACCGGGAACGATTCGCACCGTCTGCACCGCCGGCGTGAACGCACGACGCCGAACCTCGGCGCGCAACGGATCGAACAACGCGTCACCCGCAGCCGTCACGCCACCTGCAATGACGACAATGTCCGGGTTGAAGATGTTGAGCAGGTTCGCCACACCAGCACCGAGATATCGCGCCGTATCGCGCACAATCTCATTCGCGATCGGATCGCCCGCGGCGGCCGCATCATAGACCACCTGCGCCGTGATGTCCTCGAACCTGCCCTTCACCATCTCCGGGATGGCCGACTTGCCTTCCTCGCGCACGAGCACTTCACGCGCGCGAGTCGCAATGGCCGGTGCCGACGCATACGCCTCGAGGCAACCATAGTTGCCGCACTTGCAATGCCGTCCGTTGAGATCGATGGTCGTATGCCCGATCTCTCCGGCCATGTCCGACGAGCCGTGATACAGCGCGCCGTCCAGGATGAGGCCCCCACCAATGCCCGTCCCGATCGTCAGCCCCACGACATTGCGTCCGCCGCGCGCCGCGCCCTGCCACCATTCGCCGAACGTCGCGCAGTTCGCGTCGTTGTCGAGCGTCGTCGGAAGATTGAGCCGGCTCTGAATTCGCGGCGCCAGCGGAAAATTCTTCCAGCCAAGATTTGGCGCGACGAGCACTATGCCGCGCTCGCGGTCCAATGGTCCGGGCGCACCCACGCCAATGCCGATGAAGTCTCGGCGAGCGCAATCGGCCTGCTCCATCGAATCGAGAATCACGCCTTCGACCAACGCAACGATTCGCTCGGCAACGCCTTCATCCCCAACGAACGCGTTCGTCGGAATGCTGCGCATGGCGAGGTGCCTCGATCCATCGGCCGTCATGGCACCGGCGACGATATTCGTACCACCGAGATCTACGCCAACGATGTACTGCTCTCGCGCTTCGGTCATTCGTCAGCGGCCAGTTGGAAGGAGGAGAGAACGTACATGTGCGGCAACCATTTCGGCATCGAGCTCTCGCATGCAGCGAAAGTGGCCGAGGGGACACACGTGCGGACCATGCCGGTCACAGGGCCGGCAGGTGAGACCCTGATGTCCAACGATGACCGACTTGGGCGACAAGGGTCCAAATCCGAACGCTGGTACTGTCGGCCCGAAAATCGACACCGCTGGTGTTCCCATCGCCGACGCCAGGTGCAACGGCGAAGAATCGTTGGTCACGATTGCCGCCGCGCGTCCGATTAATGCCGCCGACGCCAGAAGTGAGAGCTTTCCCGTTGCATCGATCGCCCGCGGCGACATCGCGAGGATCGCCCTGGCCAACTCGGCGTCATCCTGCCCGCCAATGATCACGATGCGGTGATCGCGTTCCAGGAGGGCCGCCAGTTCTGCGTAGTACGGCCATCGCTTGGTCGCCCATACACTGCCGGGGGCAAGCGCAATGACTGGGTCGCCTGCCGACACACCATGCGCCGACAACATGACATCGACAGCCGCGCGTTCTGCGTCGCCCGGATAGAGCGTGGGACGCACTTCGTCCGGTGTGGCCGGCCGACCATTCGGCCGTGCGAGCCGCAGCAGGCGCGCCGCGTGATGAAGGTCTTCGCGGTAGGTGACCTGCTTGGTGTAGAGCAGGCGACCCGAGGACGTATCGAACCCGACGCGCGACGGAATGCGCGCCGCGAGCGCGAGCGCAGAGCTTCGCCACGACCCCTGCGCGAGGAAAGCCACCTCGTACGACGCCATGCGCAGTCGCTTCGCGATCGCGAAGAAGCCAGGAACCCCGCGATCAGCGCCGCGCTTGTCATACACGATCAGCGAGCGCACCGACGGATGGTTTGCGAGCAGCGATGCCGATGCCGGGGTGGTGACAACGTCCACGTCACCGCGTCGCGCGAGTTGCACGAGGAGCGGCGTCGTAAGAATGGTGTCGCCCAGGAACGACGTCTGGATGACGAGCGAAGAAGGCATCGCCGCCGCCGGTCGCTAATCGACCTGCAGAACCGCGAGAAACGCTTCCTGCGGAATCTCGACGGAGCCAACCTGCTTCATCCGCTTCTTTCCTTCCTTCTGTTTCTCGAGCAGCTTGCGCTTACGGCTGATATCACCGCCATAGCACTTCGCGAGCACGTCCTTGCGCACCGCCTTCACGGTTTGCCGCGCAATGACCTTGGTCCCGATCGCCGCCTGGATGATCACCTCGAACAATTGGCGCGGGATCAACTCCTTCAGCTTGTCGGCGATCTTGCGGCCCCAGTCATACGCCTTGTCCGTGTGGCAAATCACGCTGAACGCGTCGATCGGGTCGCCGTTGATCAACATGTCGAGGCGCACGAGATCACTCGCGCGATACTCGAGCATCTCGTAGTCCAGCGACGCATAGCCACGTGAAATCGACTTCAACCGGTCGAAGAAGTCGAGGATGATCTCGCCGAGCGGAAACTCCCAATCGAATTCGACGCGCTGTTGGTCGAGGTAGGTCATGTTCTTGTACACGCCGCGCCGCTCAGTGCCGAGCGTCATGATCGGCCCGATGTAATCGGCCGGCGCCATGATGCGCGCCTTCACGTACGGCTCCTCGATGCGATCGATCACCGCGCTGTTCGGCATCAATGCCGGATTCTCGACCAACTGCATCGTTCCGTCCGTCTTGTACACTTTGTATTCCACACTCGGCACGGTCTGCACGAGATCCAGGTCGAACTCGCGCGTGAGCCGCTCCTGAACGATTTCCATGTGGAGCAGGCCAAGAAAGCCGCAGCGGAATCCGAATCCGAGCGCCGTCGACGTTTCCGGCTGGTAGTTCAGCGAGGCATCGTTGAGCTTGAGCTTCTCCAATGCGTCGCGGAGCGTCTCGTACTGCTGCGTATCCGTCGGATACATGCCGGCGAAAACGAACGAACGCACCTCTTGATATCCAGGGAGGGCCTCCGACGCCCGATTCGACGCATCGAAAATCGTGTCGCCCGCTCTCGTCTCGCTCACGGAACGCACACTCGCGACGACGTATCCCACCTCGCCCGGTCCCAGCGATTCGGTCTGCACCTGGCGGAGTTGGTTGTATCCCACCTCGTCCACTTCGTACACCGACTCCGATGCGCCGAACGTGATCTTCGTTCCCTTGCGCAGCACACCGTCGACAACGCGAACGCTTGGAATCGCGCCGCGATACTTGTCGTAGTACGAGTCGTAAATCAGCGCACGCAATGGCGCCTTGTCGTCGCCGACCGGCGCAGGCACCGTGGACACGACCGCTTCGAGCAGCTCATGGATGCCGATTCCTGCCTTCGCGCTCACGCGCAGGATCGAGTCAGCGTCGCAGCCCAATAAGTCCGATACTTCCTGCGCGCGCCGCTCTGGCTCGGCACCCGGGAGATCGATCTTGTTGAGAATCGGAATGATCTCGAGGCCCGCATCCATCGCGAGAAAGAGATTCGAAAGCGTCTGCGCCTGGATACCCTGCGACGCATCCACCACGAGAATGGCGCCTTCACAGGCGGCCAGGGAGCGCGACACTTCGTACGTGAAGTCGACGTGTCACGGAGTATCGATCAGATTGAGCTCGTATTCCTGGCCATTGTCCGCGGCATACGTCATGCGCACCGCGTTCAGCTTGATCGTAATACCACGCTCACGCTCCAGATCGAGCGTATCGAGGACCTGGGCCTTCATTTCACGCTTCTGCAGCATGCCCGTCTCTTCAATGAGACGATCGGCCAGGGTGGACTTCCCGTGGTCGATGTGGGCGACGATACAAAAGTTGCGGATGTGGTCCAGATTCACGGCTAGGCAGGGTCGGGGCGAGGACAGCGTGCAGCCTTGAAATATAGACCTCTGTCATCCTGAGCGAGCGAAGCGAGTCGAAGGATCTGCACCCTGTTGCAGGTCTATGTCCGCCAACGCCGACTTTCACGTCGTCAGACAGCGGTTACTTTCCCTCATTCTATGGAGTCGCCGCTTCGCGCTGACCTGTTCGACCCGGCTGCCTTGAGCACGCTCGGCCACATCGAAGTCGTCGCACGCTGGATCGTCGACGGCTTCCTCAGCGGACTGCACCGCTCACCTCGGAAGGGGTTCTCGGTGGAGTTCGCCGATTT
>JBDTXZ010000046.1:0-10927 GCA_040005935.1 bacterium
GGCCTGCGAGCCGCGCCGTTGCGCGGTCGTCGTGTGCACACGAAGGCGCGAAACGAGCTTCAGGATGACCACTTCGCACGCCATCTCGTTCGCGACGTCCGACGAGGGAGACGAGTAGTATCGGTACGCGCGGTTCAGCAGCCTCCCAACGAAGGGATCGGCAAAGACCCCAGCGCCGAAGGTGAAGTCCGCGCGTGCACCATCGCCGACGTCGGCGAGCGCGCTGTCCATCAGTGACGGCTCGATGTAGAGCATTCGCCATGCGCGCGGACGTTCACCGATCGCCCACCCATCGTGTACCTCGCCCGGGTTGAGGCAGATGAGTCTTCCCGGTCCTGCCTCGAAACGCCCGCGGTCGCTCCACCACGCGTGCCCGCCCGCGTCGACCGTTCCAATGCCATACTGATCGTGCGTATGGCGCGGATAACTACGCGCAGACACCGCGGTCATCGCGTCGATGCCCTGCACAGGAAAAGGATGGTATCGGATCGTCTCGGTCATGGTGAACAAGTTGACCGTCGGCGTGCAGGCGTCAATTCGCGACTATCGTGCGGCCGCGGCCGGAAGCCTCAGGGAGAACGTGCTTCCCTCTCCCATCGTGCTGTCGACGGTCAGGTCTCCGCCCATGCCTCGGGCGAGGTCGCGGCTGATCGCGAGTCCCAGCCCCGTTCCAGACTGGTCGCGCGTGAATCTCGCATCGATTTGAACAAATGGCTCGAACACACGCTGAAGCTGGTCAGGAGGAATACCGCGCCCCGTATCGGCGACAGTGATCGCGAGTTGTGCCCCATCGCCGGCGCACGTTACGGCAATCTCCCCGCCAGTGTCCGTAAACTTGATTGCGTTGCTCAGCAGGTTGAGAACAATCTGCTGTACTTTTTCCCGATCAGCACGAGCACGGAGTTCCGAACTCGGCTTTGCGTAGCGCAAGACCATCTGCTTGGCGCGAGCCTGCGGCGTCGTCAGCGACTCACATGTCGCGATGATCTCATCGATGCGCACATCTTCAACCTCGTAGTGGATCGTACCCGCGTCGATCTTGGCGAAATTGAGAATGCCATTGATAAGGCCGAGGAGATGCCGCTGGCTTCGTTGAATGCGCTCGAGCGACGTGCGTTGTTCGGGTGTCACGGCGCCCTGAAGTCCCAGCTCCAGGAGCTCTGCGTATCCCCCGATCGCATTCAGTGGCGTGCGCAACTCGTGACTCATCATGGTGAGGAAATCACTCTTCGAACGGTTTGCCGCTTCGGCGGCGGCTCGTGCCTGTCGCTCACCCTCCACATCAGTATTTGATCCGATCCAGCCGACGATCGTGCCGTTCGAGTCGCGATCAGGGAACGCGCGTGCGAGGTGCCAGCGGTATTCGCCGGTGACGCCATTCCGCAAGCGAAATTCGGCCTGATATGGCCGGCCGGTTGAGAGAGACTCCGCCCACTTCATCCCCGCCCCGCCGAGATCGTCAGGATGGAGGAATACCGTCCACCCGTCGTCAAGGATTTCACTCGCCGCGGCACCGAAGTATTCCGCCGTCTGGGCACTCACGAAGTTGAGCTTTCCTTCGGGATTGGAAGTCCAAACCTGGACGGGTACCGCTTCGGTCAGCGTTCTGTAGCGAGTCTCGCTTGCCATCAACGCAGCGGAAGCACGCTCGGCCCGCTCAAGCGCGCTTTCCGCGACCGCCGTACGATCGGTGAGTTCCTCCGTCGAAGCGAGAAGCTGGTCCGTCGTCGCATGAAGCTGGTCGGCTTGTGCTTCCAACTCGGCAGCTTGATCTCGCAATTGCTGATTGAGTGCATCTACGGCGTGTCGGGCCAGGACTTGTTCCGTGACGTCGACGCCATGCACGAAGATGCCGGAGCGACTGCCATCGCCTTCGATGAGCGGTTGATATACAAAGGTCAGGAATCGCGACTCGAGCGCTGCCCCGGGGGTCGGCTGGACGGCGGTCGGAACCTCTCGGCCAACGAATGGCCGTCCGGTGGCGAGTATGTCGTCAAGGAAGGCGATGAACTCTGGGTCGCGTACGTCGGACAGCGCCTCGACAACGCTCTTCCCGATAACGACACGATGGCCGATCAACTGCATGTAGGAGTCGTTTGCAAGCTCGAAGACGTGGTCCGGGCCGCGCAGGGTCGCGATGAATGCAGGCGCTTGTCGAAAGAGGTCGGCCATGCGTTCCCGCGCCAGCTCCGCGATCTGTTGAAACTCCCTCGCCTTTACGCTGGCCAGGGTACTCTGTCTGTTCGCCGCCCCGAGGCCGATCTCGCGGAGAGTGATCGCCGCGAGATCGCGCAACGTTTCGATATCGCGCGGTGCCCATGCCCGAGGAGCAACATCGATTGCGCAGAATGAGCCAATGACCTGTTCGTCGAAGACGAGCGGAATTCCGACGTACGCAGCAACGCCGAGTGAGCGGACAGTCGGTACGTCGCGATAACGCGGGTCCGCCGCCGTATCGGGAATAACGAGCGGCTCTCGAGATTGAATCGCGAGATGGCAGAATGTTGGTCCACTCAGCTCGCGGGTGGTCGCCAGTGGTTCCCCAAACCCGCACGCTGATTTGTAGAAATCGCGGTTCTCATCGACCAACGAAATGAACGCGGCTGGCACGCCGACCAGGCGTACCGCGAGCCGTGTCAATCGATCGAATATTTCTTCGATCTCGCTATCGACCAAGCCTGTTGCACGCACGGCGGCCAATCGAGCTGGATCGAGCCGAACCCGGTTATCTCCGGACGTGTCATTCCCCACTTCGTCTGCTTCGTCTTGACTGGCGATCATGTGACGACCCGTGAGCCAATTACGAACTGCGACGAAGCATTCATCCGGTCCTCAACTCAGATTCGGCCACTACCCATCTTCCCGCGGATCATCAACGTGGCGCCCGCGCGGGCACTGGGCAAGCGCATCTCTCCCCGTGAAGGCCGAGCTCTACGCTGCCGAGCGGAGCGAGCTCAAAAGGACAGCGGCGGTCCGGTAACGATCATCAGTACGCCCGTTACGAGCTCGAAAACCGTGACCACGATGAAGAAGTTGCTCGGGCGGCCGTCGATGAGCATGGAGAGAGCGCGCGCGCCTGCCCCAGCAAATAGCACGATCAGAAAAAACTGGTGGTATGCGGGCAGCGTGAAAATCTGCTGACGGAAGACCACCGCGAAAATGCCGAAGCCCAACTCCATGCCCTTGAGAAACCGATACTGGCTAAGAAAGGTCGCTTGCGCGCTCTTCTCCAGGCTGTCGAGCGGAATCTTGAAGAAGTTCGTCAGCTCCCACCGCGCGATGAAGATGCCCGACGCGCCGATGCCGACAAGCATTCCGACATAGCCCCAGAAGAACCATTGGGTCAGCGTTGCCATCGGGTGTTACAACACTCGCGGCGCTCGTGCCGCCTTCAGTCCGAAATAACTGCTGATGGTCACCCATTGGACTGTCCACAGCATGACGCGAATGGTGTTGAGGCGCATCCACTTGCCGAGCACCTCGTCGAGTCTCGCCTGCGTCGTGATGCCCGCGGACATCTCGGCGTTCAATGGAAAAATCGACTGCTTGGTGAGCCAGGTGGCCGCGATGACCAACAGGAGCACGATGACCGGCACCCATGCGTAACCGGTGCGCCATTCCGCGATGATCATCAGCGCGGCGCTCGCCAGCATCGCCATGGTCATATACGTGAAGAACCGCGTTGCGGCCTCGACCTGCGGCACGAACTGCATGTAGTACGTCGCCGTCGTGAGCTTGGGCGCGATTGGAAATGAGAAGAGCACCAACGACCAGCCCGTGCCGAAGTACATCGAGACGCAGGCGAGCAGGAATATCGCGTTCAGCGTCCAATACCACCGCTGCCGGTCCATGTTGACGTCCAGTGGTGTCATCGCAGGAACGCCTTGTTGGGCGGTGTGAGCCACTCCTCGCTGAGGCCGAGGGTGGCGGTGCTTTCCATGCCTTCCGGCCGTACAGTCTGTTTTGCGTCATGGCTCAAGAACCAGCACTCGAAGTGATCGTCGAGCACTCCGTGCGTGTCGGGAAGGAACGCGGTGAATACGGGATCGGGGTCGATTTCGAGTGTCTTGAGCGCGGCGACGCGCGGATGGTCGCCGATGGTGAGTCGAGCAGAGCCTTTCTTCGCGGTGCCGAGGCCGATCTTGCCGCTGAAGTAGACGTACGACTTGAACAGCATGCCGCGGTACGCGCAGAAATTCGCGCCGGGAATGTTGAAGATGGGCAGCAGCGGCGAATGCGGCTTGTCGATTTCGATGTTCACGGCAAGCTGGCCATCGAGATCGTACTGGCTACTCACCGTCGTGTCGGTGATGATGAAATCAAGGTTCGCCTGGTGCTTCGGCATGCCCCAGATGCCCTTGCCGCCTTTTACGGAAATCTCCGAACTCACGGGCAGATCAAATACGTATTGGCCGAGCTCGAAGGTTTTTTGAAAGAGTAGTGGCAGGAACGCGGGTGCGGGTTTGGCCCCATGCGTTACCGCGATGGCGATGCTGTACTCGACGTACTTGCCGATGTTGGTCTCGCGATAATCGACGACGGTAAAGACGAGCAGGCCGCGACCGCCAAGCTTGAACGGATGCAATTCGTTCCCGGGCAGCAATCGCGCCGCGGCGTCGGCATTGATCGGGAACGCCGCCATGAGCGCGGGTGTCTTCTGTGAGCCGACGGGGAGCTGGAACGAAATGCCATCGACGAGGGACCAGCGTCCGGTTTGATCGCGAAGCCGCTTGGGGAGAAAGCTCATGCGCCTCGCTCCAGTTCGTTCGCCATCGTGGGGAAGATGTCGTTGGCCGAGTTCGTTCCCATGAAGATGTCGAGATGACCGTAGTTCGGATAACGATGGAGCGTGTGATAGTTCGATCGCTGGCGGTCGAAGTAGTCGAAGGTGCGCTGCTGCCCCACGGGCAAGAAGCAGAGGTTCCTGTCGCCGGCAAAGAATGCGAAGCGTGCGTCGGTCTGCGGTGGCGCGGCGACGAAGTCGGTGGGGAGTTGCGAGAACTCACCCGTCGAGACGAGACTGCCGCGCTTGATGCAGGTGGCCATTTGTCGGAAGAACGCCATCGGCACTTCGGCGAACTCGTGCTTCAACCACTCGTGTGTTTCCTCGTTGATATTCTCGTGGCGCCAGAGCGCCGGGAAGCCGGTTCCGTAGATGAAGCTGACCATGCGACAGACGGAGTTGTCGCATTCCGGATGGGTCAGTCGTACGAATGCAGTGAGTGCCTTGGCGAGCAACGTTGGCGCGTGCTCGCCCCATCCTGGGCTTACGTAGGGCGTGATCGCGCTGAGCATGGGCACGGCGACGGCCGCCTTCACGCGAGAGAAGGGAGTGACGTCGATGTGCAATGATACGGCGTTGGCAACGATGGTCTTGACCTGAGGGACGAGACCAGCCACCGCGGACATCATGAAGCTTGTCGATCCCTGACAGTGGATGACGGCATTGATCTCCTCGCTGTGCGTCTCGCGCACGACGGTCTGCACGATGGCGGGATGATCATAGACGGCCGCCTTGTCGAGTGTCCACTCGTTGGGCGGGATGTCGATACTGGCGCGCCAATTCGCGAGCCAGACGTCGTGCCCGCGCTCGATGAGGTAATCGATGAGGCTGGTCTTGACTGGCGCGCGGAAAATATTTGCACGAACGCCGGCTCCGTGGACGATCAGCACCGGTCGTCGCGATGGCGCGACCTTGCCGCGCACGTTGATCACGTTGCACGTCATGCCGTCCGCCGTCTTAACGGGAACGAGGCGCTCTGTGTAGCCTCGCTCCGCGGAATTCGAGCGGCTTGGTTCGGTCATTTTACAACCTGGTCAGAGGGTGCGCGCGTGCTTGCGCCCATCTCCAGCGTCGGAAGTCGTCAATGCTAGCGCGCACTGGAATAGGGCGCAACCGGCTCCAGCAAGGTGCCGATCCTTCGACTCGCTGCGCGCTCGCTCAGGATGGATGTCATCCCGCACGCGCAAGCGCAGCGAGCGTGTGTCGGGATCTTTTATCCACGCGCTCGACGCACGCCACGGAGCAAGGAAAGTAGGTCCCGACACGCGCTGCGCTCGTGCGGGATGACATGACGTTAGTGCCGGAGGACGAACGCGACAGTTGGGTCAACGGGATAGCGGCCAAAGCGCGACCCGTAAACGGCGAGACCACCCGGGAAGGCATCATCAACCTCGAGGCGAATGATGATCTCTCCCGCCCGTGACGCCTTCGCGAGTGCGGCGGCCGATAACGGTACTCTCAGCAACTGTCCGTATGAGCCCGCTTCGCGCAGGTAGCGATCACGCGACTGCGAATGCCACGACAGAATGCCACGGTGATCCGCAGGATCGTCGTCGAGCTCATAGCGACCAGCCAGTTCACCACCGACGCGAACGCTCACCGCACTCGGGTACGGCGTCGTGCCTGTCATCGGGTATGCATTGCGATTGCGACTGGGGTCCTGCAAACCACCGCCGCGCATGTAGTCGCCATTGTCCTTGACAGTCGTATCGCGATCCTTGCCGTTCAGCCGCTTCGCGGACGCCTCGACGATGAATACCGCCTCCGCGACATCGGCCAACTTCACATCACTCGGCCACGGAATCCGATACTCGAAAAAGCCTGAACCCGCGCCATTGACCTTGAGGCTATCCATTGCCGCCCACGTCTTGCCCGACCAGTGCGCGGAGCGATAGGCCGCAGGACTCACGTGCGCGACTCGCACGCGACGTCCATCGGCACGTTGCATGTCGCGTGGCGCGTTGCCCTCTACGACAAACGTCGTGAAGTTGCGCTGCAGGACAGTGCCGGCGGCATCTTCCAATCGCGTCGCCAGAACCGCAACCGACGGTTCATTTGGCATCGTGACCGCTTGTGGAGCGAGTGCGGCAGACAGCCACGGCCGATAGGACACGCGCCGCGCCGAGGAGTTGTACGTCTTTCGTTCGCCGAGTGCGTTCCACCCATACAGCTCGAAACGCAGGGTGAGTGAGTCGCCATATGCTTTGCTATCGGACAGGAACGATGCGTAAAGCGGCACCTGCACGGTTGCGCCCGGCTTGACGGTTTCGCTCATGCTGGTGCCCACCGCGACGTACAGCGGTGCGTGCAGATCGCGCAGCGACATGCCGTCGACCAATTCGCCGAGTCCCGTTTCCTTTTTTGTGCGGTCGGCGCGCCAGTAGCCGTTCCATTCGTTGACCACGTCATCCAGCTCGGTGTACAACCAACCCGACAGCTTGGGGTGTCGGCGGAATGCGTTGACGGCAAGGTGATAGTCCCAACTCCAATCGACGTCACCGGTGGACCCCTTGTAGCCCCACACATTGCCGAACTCGGAGTTGAACATCGGTTGCCGCGCCTGCGTAAAGCCGCGCTCGAAGTTCCACGGTGAGCCTGCGTGCGTGCTGTCGTCGATGACGCGAAGACGATTTTCCCATTCCCAGCCGGGCAGGTACTCGTGCCATGAGTTGAGATCGGTGACGGTGTGGCCGTTGCCGCAGCAGGGCGAGTTGTCCTCGACCAGCCTGGTTGGATCGAGTTGCTTGGCGAGCCGAACGCTGTTGGCGACGCGCTGCTGCGTGGCTGGCTGGATGCCGTCCTTGCCGTTCGCCTTCGAGAGGAGTCCCCAGGCTTCGTTGTACGCGACCCACGAGAAGACCGATGGATGATTGTAATCACGTTCGATCATCTGGCGCATGGCATAGTCGTGCTCGACGAACGACACGGAATCTGGTGGACCCCACCAATTAGGGACATCGGCCATGATGAGGACGCCGAGCCTGTCTGCCCAGTAGAGCTTGCGCGGCGCCTCGATCTTGATGTGCTCGCGCAGACCGGTAAGACCGATCTGGCGTGCTTGCAGGATTTCGTTGCGGAGCAGTGAGTCGGTTGGGAAGGTGTAAAAGCCGCGCGGATGGTAGGCCTGGTCCAGCGACAACTGCAGGTAAATGGGCTTTCCGTTGAGGGCGACGTAGGGGATGTTCGTGCCGGGAAGGTCGACGACCGAAATTTCGCGCATCCCGAAATAGGTGTCGACGCTATCGGTGGTCATTCCATCGCCGCGTAGGGAGGTGGCGACGTTGTAGAGGTACGGATCTTCTGGCGACCAGAGACGTGCGCCGGCAATCGGGATGTCGAAGTGGATGTGTTGCGCGCCGCGGGCGATGGACTGTCCGACTGGTGCGGGGAGCGTTGGCTGGGAGGTGGTGAGTGAGTCGTCGCCTTTGCGGAAGGCGACGGTGAGTGTCATCGCGTTGGGGGCCGGCTCATGCAATTGCGCGTCGACGGTGACTCGGCCGCGCGTGATGTCGGGCGTGAAGTGGACGTATGCGAGGGGATCGGAGCCGCGTGCTTCGAGATAGACGGTCTGCCACATGCCGCGCGCCTTGCCGTAGCCTTGCTTGCCCTCGAGCTTGAAGGGGTGCGGCGTGTCGTCGACGCGCAGTGTGATGCGTTGCGATGACCCGTAGGTGAGTTTCGGCGTGAGTTCGATGGAGAACGGCGTGTAGCCGCCCTGATGGTCGCCCATCTTGCTGCCGTCGAGCCAAACCGAGGTGCGCCAATCGGACGCACCGACGGTGAGGAAAATGCGCTTGCCGCGCCAGCGCGCCGGCACGTTGATGGTGCGTTGGTACCAGGCGATATCTGCACTGTCGGACACCCCAGAGAGGGGAGCGCCCCACGAGAACGGAACGAGGATGGTCTGCGGCGCGGTCAGGGCGGCGTTGAACCATGCTGCTTGTTCGCCCTGGTTTGCCGCGTCGAACTTGAATTGCCAGTGACCGTTCAGGTTGATCCAGTCGGGGCGCTGAAAGTCCGGGCGCGGGTGTTCGGGGAGAGGGATGGGGTCTGCGCTTTGTGCCAGGGCGGGCGGCGTGGAGCGCAGGCTGAGCGCGGCGCAGATGGAGAGCGCGAGGCGGAGTGAGCGCAGGGGCATTGAAGGCATGCGCGAAGTTGGCAATCGTGCGGCGTGTGTCAACTGCAAGGTGCAGGTCCTTCGACTCGCTCCGCTCGCTCAGGATGACAAATGTGCAGGTCCTTCGACTCGCTTCGCTCGCTCATGATGACAAATGTGCAGGTCCTTCGACTCGCTTCGCTCGCTCAGGACGACAACGTCTTGAGGTTGTCATCCCGCAGGAGCGAGCGCAGCGAGTGACTGTCGGGATCTACTCTAGTGATCAGCGGAATCGCAGTCGCAATGGGATCGACGTACCAGTCGATGCTGAGGTCATGCCATCCCCCGTTGTTCTTCTCGATCAAACGGTTTTTGCGAAGACGTGGCCAGCGCTTGAGCTGCTTTTCACGGGCAATGGCAGCATGCACGTTTGCCGTCGATTCAAAATGAACGAGGCGATTGATCCGATATGTCTTCGTGAAGCCCGGGACGACTCCTCTCTTGTGCTGGTAGACGCGAACGAACAGGTCGTTTGTGATGCCCGTGTACAGGCACCGAGAGTGACTCGCGAGGATGTAGACATAGTAGTTGCGCATGCGTCGATCGTACTACGTTGACATGCCACTGACGGCATCCTGGCGCCGCAGCGTGTGGCATTTCGTTGCGGAGTATGGAAGATCCCGACACTCGCTTCGCGAGTGCGGGATGACAGGTTGCTGGAGCTTCCGCGAGTGCGGGATGACAGGTTGCTGGCGATTCCGCGAGTGCGGGATGACAGGTTGTTGGAGGTCCGCGAGTGCGGGATGACAGGTTGCTGGAGCTTCCGCGAGTGCGGGACGACAGGTTGCTGGAGGTTCCGCGGGTGCGCGATGACAGGTTGCTGGCGATTCCGCGAGTGCGGGATGACAGGTTGCTTGAGGGCTCCGCCAGTTCCTCGCTGCTCACCACTCTTGACATTGGCTCGCGCGAAAGACAACCATCTCCGCAGCGTCGTTCGTCCCCTCACACACCCGCCTGTGTCCATGCGTCTTCCTGTGCAGCCGCGCGCCCTTGTCGTGCTCGTCGCCCTTGTGTGCATCACGAGTTGCGCGCGAAAGAAGTCCAGCGACTTCGTCGTCGGGTTCTCCCAAATGGAGAGCGACAACCCGTGGCGGCTGGCCGAAACGAAGAGCTTGAAGGACGAAGCCGCAAAGCGCGGCATCGAGCTCGTCGTCACCGACGCGCAGGGACAGACGTCCAAGCAGGTCGCCGACGTTGAAGACCTCATCGCACGCAAGGTGAATCTCATCCTGCTTGCCCCCCGCGTGTTTGACGGACTTGCTCCGGCGCTCCAGGCGGCCAAGGCGGCCAAGATTCCAGTCATTCTCCTGGACCGCGCGGCGGCGGGAAAAGCGGGCGAGGATTACGTGACGCTGTTGGTGTCGGACCAAGTGGAAGAAGGACGACGCGCCGCGAGGTGGCTGGCGGAACAAACAAAGGGCACGGCGAACATCGTCGAGCTGGCGGGAACGCCGGGCGCGTCAGTAGCCGACGACCGCGCGGCGGGATTTCGCGAAGTGCTTGCGAAGTACCCGAACATGAAGATCATCGCCTCACAGACTGGCAACTTCTCGCGTGCAACCGGACAGGGCGTCATGCAGAACATCGCGCAGTCACTCGGCAAGAAGATCACCGCCGTGTACGCGCACAACGACGAAATGGCGCTCGGCGGCATTCAGGCGATGATCTCCGCCGGGCTCAAGCCTGGCGGCAGTGTCACCGTGGTGTCCGTGGACGGTGAACGCGCCGCGCTCGAAGCGATTGCGCGCGGTGAGCTTGGCGCCACAGTGGAATGCAACCCGCGGTTTGGTCCTCTCGCGTTCGACACGATCGACAAGTTCCGCAAGGGCGAGAAGCTTCCGCCGAAGATCATCGTCACCGATCGGTTCTTCGACAAGGCCAACGCGAAGCAGTCCATCGCCGACGCGTACTGACGTGCCGGACGTCGTCTCCCCTCCGTTGCTTCGCATGGAGGGGATCACGAAGCGCTTTGGTGTGGCGACGGCGCT
>JBDTXZ010000047.1:0-10922 GCA_040005935.1 bacterium
CCTGGCCCATCACAATCACTTGCGCCGCGGAGCGTGCGGGAAATGCCATGAGGAGAACCGTCAGTCGCGCGAGCGCGCGCATGGCTCGAAGTTTCACCTCACTTAGCGTTCCTAGCTGCGCTTATCGTACGGAGGGGTTCCCTCCTGAATGTCCTTGATGACTCGGACGAGTTCCGCTCTGTCGACATTGCCGTCAAAGCGCCAACCGTTAATGAACAGCGTCGGCGTGCCGTGTACACCCATTCTTTTTGCGAGCGCAGCATCACGATCGATTTGCTCTACGCGTTTCTCATTCTCTGCGCAACGTGCGATTGCAGTGGTGTCCTTTATACCCGCCTCACTAGCGTACGAAGCCCAGCCCTTTTGTCCGAGGGAGTCCTGCTTTGCGAAGAGTACGTTTACGAGTTGTGGAAGACGCCCCTCCGCCTTTGCACACTCCACCGCCCTCGCCGCCGCAATTGCCTGTCTGTGCCCAGACATGGGGAAGTGGATGAAGGAGACCGCGAACCGCCCGGGCGACGTCTCCATCATCTCGCTCACCGATTCATGGAACTCCTTGCAGAACGGGCATTGCATGTCCATAAACTCAACGATCTGCACGGGTGCGCCCGGTTTCCCAATCACGTTTCCGCTCGCGAACATAGCCGGCCATTCCTTTACGTACGCAGCCGATGGTCCACCGAGTTGCTTGCGAGGAAAGAACTCGCGGTGAATGCCGACAACCGCCACGGCGACCGTCGCACCTACGAACACAACGGTCAACAGGCGATCTAATTTATCATTCATGCGTGGTCTGCTCGCTAAGAGTAGAGTTGGCCTGAGACAACCATGCGTCGCACGTCAGGCATCTGCCAGCCGCGGCGCGCCGCATGGCTGCTTCTCTTAAACTGGCGTCGTTGTCTCGTTCGTTTCGCTACTCTAGAAAAAAGGAGTGCACGTCACATAGAATGGATAGTCAACGCCACCAGGGGTCCTACAATTGATGCCACAACTGTGGGAGCAACCGAAGCCACACGCTGCACAAATGTTATTGCTGCAGAATGTTCCTCCGCAACTTGAGACATTCGCTTGTGCCACTTCAGGTGCTCCTAATGACATCGCGCTGACAATTGAAATGGCGCCAGCGATGACGCTCCGGCGTACTCTCATAGCCTGCCTCCTTAGCGAGAAGATTCAGTGCTGGTGCAAATTGGGAACGGAACCGACTGATTGGTGGTTGCGCTCTATTTCGGCGACGCGCGGTGCCGATAGCTGAATCGAGCAGAGTTGGTGAGATAGGCAACGCTATCTTTGTGCGTTGTCAGAAGCTGAAGCAGCGCAGCATCGCGCTGGTCGTCTGTCTGATTCGTCTTCTCCGCCCTTTGGGGATCGTCAAGCCGAACTCGCTGGTAAGCGAGGAAACTCGCCAAGCAGATACGGTATGCCGTTAACGAGTCTGCGCTACTGAGACGTATCCCGGCCATGCTTCCTTTGAGCACGTTGGCCGCAGCCCGACTCGAGTCTGCGACCGTCGCCGCTCCCACAAGCTGAGCACGAAGCGACTGCAGCGGCACGAAAATGATCGCGAGGGCACATGCCAAAATGAGCGCACGATGAGGGAGTCGCAGGTGTGCACGGACCAGCGAGACCTTGGCAGCTGACAAAAACATAAGTCGTGTTAAGTGAGGAACGTCTGCACGCGCGGCGGTTTGATGCGGCAGACACGCGGCACACTGTGGGTGGAAACGCACACTTTGTCAACACTGAGAACGGCAAATTGTCAACGTTCAGTAGAACTGTCCCCCGTTTTAGGTCAATAGAAATGTCCCCTCGTTTACATCGATGTCGCGGTGGGGTTTACATGTTGCCGGTCTTGCGGGCGCGGCGTGCGTCGCGCCGTTGCATATGTCGGTGCATGAGATCATCCCAATGCTGGCGCATCGCGAGTTGCGCGGCGCTGAGTGGCCGGCCGGCGCGCGTGTAGGCGGCCGCAGGCGGTGCCGGCGGTGGCGGTGGCGACGGCGGTGCCGGCGGCGCCGGCGCGCGAGTCGTGATCGGCGTCCAGTCCAAGACGTGCTCTTCACCCGCTGGCAAGCGCGCGACGAGCAGGATCTCCCCCGCCGCTGTTTCGCGCACCAGGATGCGCGCTTTCGGGCCAGTATACCGTTTCGCCCGCGCGTTCGGCAGCAGTTGGAACGCCCGGTTCGCATAGCGCACCACCCAATCGTTCCCCACCACGCGCTGCTCTTCGAGACAGAACACGTGCGCGAGATCCAGCCGCGGGGGGAGCGGCAGGTGAAAGTCGGCGCCTTCCACCGGCGCGACGGCAAAGCGCGCGTCGTGCGCCGGGAAATACTCGGCCAGGAGAAACTGATTCGCGGCCTCATACGTGCTGATCCCGCGCCGGCGCAGCTTCTTCACGAGGCGATCCTGATTCGTCCCGTGCACGCGCTCGACGCGGCCTTTGGCTTCCGGCGTCTTCGCGACAATGACGCGAATGCCGAGCTTGGCGCACATGCGCCCAAACGGCGTTACCGGGGCAATGCCCGCCGCGATCTCGTTCACCGTCCCCGCGCGCACAAAGACGTTCTTCGCGTCGACATACAGCGCGTGCGGCACGCCGTGCTTCTCGATCCAGCGCTCGAGGACCGTCGCGGCGCCCCACGTCGTCTCTTCGCCCGTGAACTGCCCCAGCGTCCGGCCGGTTGCATCATCGATCATCGTCAGCAAGCACGCCACCGGCCCGCGCTCCTCCAGCCACGCGTGAAAACTCCCGTCCATCTGCACGAGCTCGCCGAAGTGCGCGCGGCGCACACGGCGGCGGTGGTGCCGCTTTGACTTTCGGAGCCGCGTCCAGAGCTTCTCCGCCAGCATCCAGCGGCGCAGCGTCGACACCGGAATGTGCACGTCGAATTCCTCCGCGAGATGCTCGGCGGCGAGCGTCGGGCCGAACCGCTGCCCGCGGCCGCGGACGGTCCCGCCGAAGTGTTCACTCAGCAGCTCGATCACCCGGCGATGCACCGCCGTCGGATGCGCGCGATTCGACCGCTGTCCCACGTTGCCGTGCACCAAGCCCTTCTGCCCGCGTCGCTGAAACGCACGCATGAGTCGCTTGATCTGTCGATAGCTCACGCCCAGCACCGTGGCCGCTTCGTGGCGCGACAGCTCGCCATCGCGGATCCGACGCATCACGACCCATCGCTTCAATTCCCTGGTACTCATCGCCGTCCGCTCCACGCAGCCTCCTCGTAAGGAGGCATGCATGGGGACAGTTCTACTGAACCCTCAAGGGGACATTATCCTTGAAGTACAACACACTGAGAACGGCAAATGAGAACGGCAATTCGCCAATCGCGGAGACGAGCGCTTAAGATTTCCTAAGTATGTGACCGGTGAGTTTCCGAGCACGTCATGCGCTGCTCCATTCGTCGGTTGCGAGCTAAGGCATCGCGCCTTTCCGTGGTCCTTTACTGGGTCGCATCTGCCCCGCGGGGCCGGTAGCCAAGGCCTCGGGTACGTGCTCCACTCCAATGCGCGAATCAGTCGCGAGATCGGCAATGGTGCGCGCGACGTGCAAGACGCGGTGAAAAGCCCGAGCGCAGAGATGCAGACGCTCTCCGCGTGGTGAGCAGTGCTCGCGCCGATGGCTTCGGGCCGCCGTGTTTTCCAGCCACCGACCGAGTGAACGCGCGTTGCACGTGGCGTTCGATCGATAGCATGCGTGCAGCAGCCTTCGCGCCATTTCAGCGCCCTTGCGAACGACGGCGGACGAGTTACCCGTCTCGCGCGATGCCAAGCTTTTGAGCGCGATGGGGGGAACGTGGACATGAAGGTCAATGCGATCGGCGAGCGCCCCCGAGAGCCGACCGGGATATTTCAGGATCTCCGCCGCCGCACAAGCGCAAGCGCTTGTTGGACCTCCCGAAAACCCGCACAAGCACGGTTGGGTCGGTGCTGTCGGGCGGGAACGCGAACCGAAGCCTGATAACGACATGCCCAAGGCTCTAAAGCGAAAGCGAAATTCGTCGGGAACGTACGTAGTCGCCCCACTTCAGAACGGCGAGTCCGTGGACAGTGTCGTCGGTGAGAATTGCTTCCCCGATCGGTCTCGGTCCTCAGGTGTACGAATGCCTCGCCTTCTACGAAGATCACCGCGGGGAGATCGATGTGCTCGTGGCTGGGCGGATGGTTCCGCCCGAGCTGTGCACTTCCTTTTCGACCACGACGTCGTGAACGCCGATTCGTGAGCCGTCGATCCGAGCACCACCGCCCCGAATGCCGGGAGTGCGCACGATTTAGCGATATGCCGTCGCGATTGAATCCATACATTGACCGTGTGGTGGAGTGCGGTAATGGTCAAGCGCATCCGGGAGTGCGGCGTCAGCCCCGATCCGCCGCGACCACCGCATTGAGCAGCACGTCCGCGCCATTCGCACAGTCCGCCGGCGTGCTCATTTCGCTCGGCGAATGGCTCACGCCGCCCACGCTCGGCACGAAGATCATGCCCATCGGCGCGATGCGTGAGATTTCCTGGGCGTCGTGCCCAGCGCCACTGGGCATGCGCTGGCGAGAGAGCCCAAGCGACGCCGCACTCGCGTCGATCCAGCCCATCACCTGTGCGTCCGCAATCGCAGGCTCGCTGTCCACGAGGCGCTTGAACGCGAAGGTGGTGCCCGTCGCCGTGCCGATCTCACGCGCGAGTCGCTCGAAGCGCTCTGTGAATCGAGCCAGCTTTGTCGCGTCCAGATCTCGTAGGTCGACCGTGAGGATGACCTGTCCCGGAATGACATTCGTGGTATTCGGCGACACCGTGAGACGTCCCACTGTCGCCACTTGCCGACCAGGCTCGGAGGTGATCGCGTCGTTGACGGCGACGGTGAATTTTGCGGCGGCCAACATCGCGTCGTGACGTTGGTCCATTGGTGTGGCGCCGGCATGGTTGGCCGCGCCGGTGACGGTGACCTCGAACCACCGCAGCCCGACGATGCCCTGAACGACGCCGATCTTGAGGCCGGCTTTCTCGAGCAGTCCACCTTGCTCGATATGAAGCTCCATGTAATAGGCGATGTCACCGCGTTTCTTGACCGCGTCGCGTAAGCGCGTCACGTCGCCTCCAACGATTCCGATTCCCTCGCGAATCGTCTTGCCCGATCGCGCGACCTTGTCGAGATCGGCGTCCGTAAGCTCGCCGATGGCGAGCTTGCTGCCGATGGTGCCGCCCTCTTCGTTTTGCCAGATCACGACGTCGAGCGAATGTCGAAGTTGCACGCGCTGTTCACGCAGCGATCGCGCAACTTCTATCGCTCCGAAGGCGCCGACTGGTCCGTCGTAATTACCCCCGTCGGTGACGGAGTCGATATGCGAACCGATCAGGATTGGCGCGAGCGAACTGTCGCGCCCGCCGAGTCGGGCGAAGATGTTGCCGGCCGCATCGATGCGCGGTACGAGCCCGGCCTGCTTGAATTGGTCGAGCGCGAACGTCCGGCCGGCCAAGTCCGCGGGAGAGTATGCAACGCGATTGATGCCGCCTGCCGTGCGACCAATGCTATCGAATGCCGAGAGGTTGGCATTGAGGCGCGCGGCGTTGATGCGCAGGGGAGCGTTGCGCGCGCGCATGAGTGGCGCGCTGATGAACGGCACCGCAGCGAGGACGGCGGATTGCTGAAGAAATTCTCGGCGCTTCATGTAATGTCACCCTGAGTGTGACGACAGGCGGTCATCGCGCAGCGCCGATGGAGTCCATTGTCCGAAGCACGGGATAGAACGTCGGGGCCGGCGTATTGGCGAGCACCGCATCGAGGATATTCCACGACATGAAGCCGTCGTCCGATCGTGGATCGAACAAGATGAACGCCAAGCGTGCGAGTGGTTGATCCATCGGAATGATGATCGAGCCGACAGGAAGCGTGAGGTTCGTTGCTTCCCACGCGCCAGTGAGCGTGCGCGTTTTGTGCGTGCCCTGGTACTCGCGCTCCGCGAGGGTGTTCGTCGCGATGCGGTACTGCTCGCCCTTAACAGGCATCTCGCGTTCGGTGCGCGTGAACTTGATCCCATGCGCCTCGAGCCTATCCGTGACGCTGGCGATGAGGCGCGCGGTTGGAGAGCCAACTGGCCCGCGTCCAAATCCACCGCCACCACCGCCCGCACCACCACGACCGCCTGCGCCTGCGCCCGCACCGCGCGCAGCGACTGGTTGTTCAGCATCGGCCGCATTCGGGATGACCCACGCCCGTGGCGCGAGGCTCGTCTCCGTTGGTTCCGTCGTTCCGTAAAACGGCAACATCTCCGTCGTCTCGCCGCCCTGTGCCCGCGCACGATACGGGCGATCGGCAACATACGGATTCCGCTCAGAGGTCGTCGGCGCAAAGACGATCGGCTTGAGGTCGGGCGCCTTCACCAACTCCTGACGCACCGAGAGTTGCTTGCCGACGATGGACTCCGCTTCCGCCGTTGCAACGGCCTTTCGCACGGTCTCGCCATTCTTGGCGACATAGCCGAGTGCTTCTTCGAGGAACCAGTAGGTGTTGTTGATGCGATCCTGGAAGGACGCGTAGGAATACGTCTCGGTGAGGATGCCGAGCTTGTTGCGCACACCGAAATACGTCGACGTATACCGCGGCTTCGCCAACTCGGCATCGGAGCGCCACGCGCGGGTGTCGCCGGTGCCCGAGACGCCACCGTAGTACCACCAGCTTTCGCCGTGTTTTTCCTTTGCGGCCTTGGTGATCGTGGGAAGCATGACATCACGCAACAGGCTCGACGTCACCTTCGAATCGTTGGGGTTGAGCGACGTTTCGTACGTCATGTTGAAGCCGCTGTTCGCGCTGCCGTCCGTTGTGTGCAGGTCCATCGCGACGTGCGGATCGTATTGCGTTAGCAGCCTGGCGAGCGAGCGCGCTTCCGCTGTTTCGAGCTTTGTCCCGTCGCGATTGAGGTCGAGGCCAAGTGCGTTTTCTCGAGTGCCCATGCCACCGTACGGGCCATTCTGGCTGCCGCGGTTGGTGACATTCACGCGCTCATTTCCGTCCGCGTTGTAAATCGGGTTGATGAGCAGGACGACGGATTCGAGCCACTTGTCGCGCTCACCCTTGGCGATGGAGCGGAGCAACCATAGAAGCGCTTCCTTTCCTTCGACTTCGCCTGCGTGGATGTTGCCCTGGATGTAGACGCGTGTCTTCTTCGTCGCGAGGACTTGCTCCGGCGTTGCGCCTGGAGCGCCGATCACCGCGAGTGGAAGCGCGCGTCCTTCGTAGGTGTAGCCATATGTCGTGAGATGAATCCTTGGCGAAATGGCCGCCATCGACTTCATGAATGCGACCACCTCGTCATAGCGGCTGGTTTCGGCGAATCCTGTGAGCTCGGGTCGCGTGAGTGGCCAATGTTTTTGCGTGGCAGCGGCCGTTGGCGACGCGGGCGCCTGCGCGCCGATGCGTGGCGCGCCGACGAGGAGTGCGGCGAGGAGCGTTACGCGTAAAGCGGACGACGATGTCATGTCCTGTATCCTGGTGGTTGTCATCCCGCAGGCGCGTGCGCGCCTATCGGGATCTGCTATACGGTTCGTGCTGTCGGACTACTCGTTGTGATCCTGCACGCTGCGGAGCTCTAGCAGCGCGGGCGTAGAACCATTCGTGGCGCGGAGCATCACGATGATGTTCGTCCTGCCCCGTGTGAGTTCAAGCGGTACGCGGAATTCGACCGTGCGCGTTTCTGTCGAGCGGAACGCGTGGGTCGATACGACGCGGTTCTCGACGATGAGGTCGAATGTCTGCGGCGTATTGCTGCCGAGGAACGTGCAGCCGACCGTGACCTCGGTGTCGTCGAAGACCGTGAGTGCGTAGCGCATCCAACTGCGCGCCTGGCGGAACGTGCGGCCCTGGGTAGCCCCAGTGGTCACGTTCTCGCCAGCATAGGCGTGCTCTTGCTCGCTGCGGACATCGCCCACGATGACTCGATCGACGATGCGTCGGTCGGGACGCGCGGCGGTCGTCGCGCCCAGGCTGACGATGAGGAGGAGAAGAAGAAGTGCGGCGCGCATCCATCAATGATGGCCGCGCGTTGTGTCGCGAGCCAGTGTGGTCAGCGGGATTTGATCAGGGCGCTATCGCCGGCGTCAAGCGAGTTTCACGGTCGGACGCTTTTTGGATGTCGGTCGCAATTCCTCGCCGCGCGAATCACAGCGTCTTCCATGTCCGGTCCTCGGGAAAGGTGAACAGGGCGGAGCGCACGTCCAGCGCGATCGTCTTGAATCGCGCCGCGCTTTTCGCTGGGATGTGTATCCGCGCGAAAAGGATAACAACGAAGATCTCTCCTGAACGGAGCTGGCCGCCAAATCCGACGACGGACGCAATGCCGTACTTCGCGACAAACTCGGCTTGCGCCGGAATGTGCGGGCTGCCGAGCGCGTGCTCGACATAGAAGACGTCATACGTTGGCGCTTCGCTCAGGCGCCGGGACGATGCAACGCCGCCGACAACGGATTCGATCTCGAGTCCCAGCTGCTCGATCAGCCGGGCAATCATTGGGGCACGGCGGACGATGTCCGCACTCGGGAGCGGGATGACCCTGTGCGAGCGTGAGTGGCGACGATCATTCCATGCCGGTTCGTCGCCAACAGTGCACAGGAGAGCGAGGCATCGCATGCTCGGATCGGGAGCTATCGACCCGAGCTGGCCCTCGGCGAATTGCCGATCGCCGAGATTCAGGTCGCCAAGCGGATGCGTCTTGTAGAATCGAACGAGTGCGCAGGCGCGTTTCCCGGTTGCCCGATCGACACAGTTGTCATAGAGGTATCGAACAACGCGGGTTGCTGCCTCCTCCGAAGAGTCGGCATCACCGACTACCTGGCGTAGGGCGAGGCCGGCGCGCAACATGTCGCCGACCGAGAAATTTGCGATGTCGATATTTCCGCCGGTGGCGCGTTCAGGCATGGAGTCCGGAGGCAAGCGATGGAGCGGGGGCGCCACGTCAAAAAATACCACGGCGTCGAGAGGGTGGCCTGGTCGAACTCGGCAAGTAACGTGCACGCAAGACAGCGTACACGATGAAACTGGGGGAAGCCGTGAACGACGATTTCTTCGCCGCGAGCGGACGGAACTCACAGCGCTGCGACGAGTGCTCTGCTCGACCTACTCGCGATAGCTCAGCACTTACTTCTGCGTGCCTTCACGCCAGCCGCTTTGCCGGCGCTCAGTCCACCCCGGGCCGTGCCCGCGGAAGTGACAGGGTGAATGTCGACCCTTCGTTGAGGATGCTCTCGACGGTGAGATCGGCACCCATTGCGCGAGCCAGATCCCGACTGATGGAGAGTCCGAGTCCGGTGCCGACAATCCCCGTCGTCTGCCCGCGAGCGAGCTGAACGAACGGCTCGAAAATCTGCTCGAGCTTGTCGGGAGGAATACCCATACCGGTGTCGGCGACCTTGACGAGCACCTTACTGCCAACGACCTCGCATGTCACGGCCACGGTGCCACCGGGAGCAGTGAACTTGATCGCGTTGGACAGCAGGTTGACAAGGATCTGCTGGAGTCTCTCGGGGTCCGTGTACGCCGTGTAGGTCGCGTCACTGCAATCGTACGCATAGCGCAGACCATTCTGTTCGAGCTGCGGCGCGATCAGTCCTTCGAGCTGGCCGAGCGTTTCGTGCATCGAGATCTCGACGAGGTCGAACTGCACCCTGCCAGCTTCGAGCTTGGCGAAGTTGAGTATGTCGTTGATCAGCGACAGCAGGTTATTCTGGCTGCGCTTGATCCGTTCCAGGTCTTTGCGCTGGGCGTCGTTGATGGGGCCGCGTATTTCAGCAACGAGCAGGTCCGCGTACCCCCCAATGGCGTTGAGCGGTGTTCTGAGCTCGTGGGACATGTTCGCGAGGAAGTCGGACTTTGCCTTGTTCGCCAATTCGGCCTCGGCGCGCGCCCGCCTTTCGGATTCATACAGGCGCGAGTTATCCATTGCCACCGCTCCCCAACTGGCAATACCCATGGCGAGCCGCTCCGCGCGGTCATTGAAAACGCCGGCGTCCGAATGCCCGAAAAAGAGCCCCCCCATGACATCGCCGGTGCGGGACACGACCGGCACAGCGAGGTAGCTGCGAACCGGCAGATGGCCTGGCGGCATGCCGAAGTGGGGGCCCATCTGACCATATCGCTCATCCTTCGTGATGTCATCGCTCCGGACGATCGCCGTACCGGAAAATGCGGGGGCAAACACTGGTGTCGGAGGCGTGTGCCCGAAATTCTCGGTCGCCTCGCGTGGAGCCCCGGACAACGCATAGAGCGTCAGCTTCTCGCCCTCGCTGTCGTCGACATTGTAGAAGAACGCACCAAACTGTGCGGCCGTCAGCTTGGTCGCCGCATCGGTGACCGTCTGGACGATGCCTTCGGTGTCGAGCTGCGATGCCAGCGTGGCGCCGATCTGGTTGACCGTTTCGAGATCGCTTCGCGCGGCTTCGGCGTCAGCGCGCGCGCGGTCACGCTCCTCCTCCGCGCGGCGGCGCGCCATCACCATGCTGGTGGCGTTTCGCAGCGCGGTCGTCTGGAGAAGCTTCTCCTCGTCGGACCTATCCACTATTCACCGGCTATAATGCGGGCGGCCAGCGCTGTTCCTTCTACGCGTGAGCGAATCTTGGCGAAGGCCGTGTCTCGGCTCGTCGACGTGTCATCGCTGAACGGCGCGTAGCCGCAGTCATCCGTCGTGCCAAGCTGCTCGATGGGAATGTATTTGGCCGCCTCGAGGACGCGGTCGCGTACCTCTTCGGGAATATCGATGCGGGGGTCTATCGGCGAGACGACGCCGACGAATACCTGTTGGTCCGGCCTGATGTTGTCGCGGATGATCTTCAGCACGCGCTCGTGATCGGCCTCGCGGGCGAGGGCGACGCAGAAGTACCCGACGTTCAGCTGAAACATCACCGGCAGGAACTCGGCGTAGTCGACATCGGCGCTGTG
>JBDTXZ010000048.1:0-10872 GCA_040005935.1 bacterium
TGTGCGAGGCGGTCGGTCTCGAGGTGGACCGGCTTGTGCGTGTGAAGTTCGGCCCTGTCGAGCTCGGCGATCTGGCCGCGGGCAAGGTGCGCTCCCTCACCAAGCAGGAGAAAGCGGCGCTGGACAAACTGTGAACGGTGAACGGTGAACCGTGAACGGTAACGACGGCTGGGGGTATCTGGTTTTGTAGCTACGGTTCACCGTTCACCGTTCACCGTTAACCATGTTCTAATGGCCACGACAGCGTCATCGACTGCGGATGCCCGCCTCATTCAGGACGTCAGCAAGCAGGTAGCGCTGCGCGTCGTTGGTCAGGAATACATGATCGACCGGCTGCTCATCAGCCTGCTCACGGGCGGTCATGTCCTGCTAGAAGGTGTGCCTGGTCTCGCGAAGACATTGACCGTGCGCACACTGGCCGAGACGATCGCGACGACGTTCTCGCGCATCCAGTTCACGCCCGATTTGCTGCCGGCCGACGTCGTCGGCACGCAGATTTATGATCAGTCCACTGGGCAGTTCCTCGTGAAAAAGGGACCGATCTTCGCCAACATCATTCTTGCCGACGAGATCAATCGTGCGCCGGCGAAGGTGCAGGCGGCGCTGCTGGAAGCGATGCAGGAAAAGCAGGTAACGATCGGTGGCACGACGTACAAGCTCGAAGAGCCTTTCCTCGTGCTCGCGACGCAAAATCCAATCGAGCAAGAAGGGACGTACCCACTGCCCGAGGCGCAGGTCGATCGCTTCATGCTCAAGCTGCGCGTGGGCTATCCGACGCGCGACGAAGAAAAAGAGATCATGCGGCGCATGGCGAGCGGGCATGCGATCGACGTACGACACGTCGCGACACCTGAAGCGATTCTCGAAGCGCGCGAGCGCATCGCGGATCTGTACATGGACGATCGCATCGTGGACTACATCGTCGACATCGTGCTGGCCACACGTGAGCCTGCGGCAGCGGGGCTGAAAGACCTCGCGCCGCTCATCGAGTTTGGCGCGAGTCCGCGCGCGACGATCGCACTGGCGCAGGCCTCGCGCGCGCACGCCTTCCTGCGCGGACGCGCCTTCGTCACGCCCGACGACGTCAAGGCGATTGCGCCGGACGTCCTGCGGCATCGCGTCCTCACGACCTTCGAAGCCGAGGCCGAGGAGGTGACAAGCGACATGATCGTTTCGCGCGTTCTCGCGAAAGTCGAGAGCCCGTGACACCCGCCGCGCCCGTCGCTTCGGGAGCGGACGCCGCAAAGCCGAAGGGAGTACCGCCCGAAATCCTGCGCCAGGTGAAGCTGCTGGAGCTGAAGACGCGCGGTCTCGTGAATTCCTTGTTCACGGGCGAGTATCGCTCTGTGTTCAAGGGTCAGGGTATGGAGTTCGCCGAAGTGCGCGAATACCAGCCCGGCGATGAAGTGCGCTCGATCGACTGGAACGTGACGGCGCGTATGGGCAAGCCGTTCGTCAAGCGGTATATCGAAGAGCGCGAGCTCACGGTGATGCTTGCTGTGGATCTGTCTGGCTCCGAGCGGTTCGGCACGCGGGCGCGCTTCAAGAGCGAGTTGGCGAGTGAGCTGGCTGCCGTGCTCGCGATGTCGGCAATTCGGAACAACGATCGCGTTGGCGCGGTGTTGTTCACGGATCGCATCGAACATGTCGTGCCGCCGCGTAAAGGCCGTCGTCACGCGCTTCGGCTCATGCGCGATTTGCTCGTGTTTGAGCCAGCAGGCAAAGGCACTGACCTCGCAGGAGCGCTCGAGTACACCGGAAAAATGCTTGCGCACAAGGCGATCATCTTCGTCGTGTCGGATTTTCAGGCGGCCGAGCTCGAGCAACCTCTAAAACTGCTTGCGCAGCGCCATGACGTCGTGGCCGTCACCGTGGACGACCCGAGCGAGCAGGAGCTTCCCGATATCGGTCAGGCGCGATTTGTCGATCCCGAAACGGGTGCGACGATCGACGTCGACACGAGTGACGCCAAGGTTCGCGCGCGATTTGCTGAAGCGGTGGCCGAGGAGATGACCGCGCGTCGGCGGTTGTTGCGTCGTTTGGCGATTGATGAGATTCCGGTGAGGACTGACGGCGGTGTCGTCGATCCGCTGATCAAGTTTTTCCGTGCGCGCGAGACGCGCGCGAGGCGGCGCTGATGTCTCGTGCGATAGTGACAACATTCTTGTTTGCGCTGCTCACGCCTGCGGCGCACGCTCAGCAGGCCATCCACGTGCAGGCGGGCGTGACGCTGGAACGCGACACCGTGACTGTCGGCGAGGTGGTGCGACTCACTGTGCGCATCCGAGCACCGCTTGGCGCGACGATCAATTTTCCCGCCGCCGTCGATTCGCTTGGGCCAGTGCAATCGCTCGAGCCGCCCTCCGTGCGAAGCGGCGCCGACACGTCGGCCGCCGCGGACCGAATTGCCGTGTATCGCCTTGCCGCGTGGGACATCGGGCTTCAACAGGTCAAGCTTGGCGACGTCCTCGTGCAGACCGACGACGGCGAACGCCGCGTCGCGCTCGTCTTGCCGTCGCTGTTCGTGCGCAGCGTGCTGCCGGCGGATACAGCGCTCCGCGTGCCCAGGCCCGCACGTCCTATTCTCGAGGCCGCGGTACCTATTCCGTGGTGGTGGTGGGCGCTCGCCGCGCTGGCGGCATTGCTCATTGGCCTCATCGCGTGGTGGATCGTCCGTCGCCGCCGCCGCGTCGTCGGCGGCACTGGTGATCCATTCGTCGATGCGAATGCGGCGTTCGATCGCATTGAACGATTGCGTCTCATCGACGCAGGCGAGCCGGGGCGCCACGCTGCGTTGATGGCGGATGTGGTGCGACGGTATTTGTCGCAACGAATTGACGACGCGTCATTGGCGCACACGAGCGGTGAACTCCTGGCCGTCGTGCGCAGCGCGCGGTCCGTGCCGCATGAGGCGCTGCGGAATCTCTTCGACGCGGTCGACCCGGTGAAGTTCGCGAACGCCCCACTCGGTGGAGAGCAGGCGCGCGCAATCGGAAACAACGCAAAGACGATCGTGCGCGACGAGCACCAGCGCGCTGCCGAGCTGGTGGCCGCCGAAGCGGCAGCGGAGAAGGAGCGCGCCGCATGATCGACTTTGGTGCGCTGCAATTTGCGTCGCCCGTGTGGCTACTGTTGCTCCTGCTCCTACCCGTGTGGTGGCTCCTCGCGCGCAAGCGCATGCCCGCGGCAATCGTCTTCTCGCGCGTCGCAGTGCTCGCCCGTGGTCCACGCGCGGGCCGCGCGCTCGCGCGCCTGCTCACCCTTTTGCGCAACCTTGCCCTCGCGAGCGGGATCGTCGCGCTCGCACGTCCCCGCTCGGGCGCGCACGCGGAGACGACCACGAGCGAGGGCATCAACATCGTCATCGCCTTCGACATCTCGAGCTCGATGCTCGCACTGGATTTTCAGCCGCAAAATCGTCTCGAAGTTGCGCGCACGAAGATCAAGCAATTCGTCACCGCGCGAAATACGGATCGCATTGGCATCGTCGCCTTCTCGGGTGAGGCGCTGACGCAGGTACCCCTGACGACGGACTATCCTGTCGTGCAAGCGGCACTCGACAACCTGCAGCCCGGCCAACTCGAGGACGGCACGGCGATTGGCACTGCCATCGCCACGGCCGCAAACCGATTGAAGGATGCGCCGGGACGGTCGCGCGTCCTAATCCTGCTAACGGATGGCGTGAACAACCGCGGTTCGATCGACCCGCGTACCGCCGCAAAGGCGGCCGCACAATTCGGTATCAAGATCTACGGCATCGGCGTCGGCACCGAGGGGATGGCTCCCGTACCGGTCGGGCGCGGGCTGTTCGGTCTCCGGTATGAGATGCAACGCGTCGAGATCGATGATGCGCTCCTGACTGACGTGTCCAATGCGACGGGCGGGCGTTACTTCCGTGCGCGCGATCCCGCTGCGCTTCAGCGCATCACGGAGCAGATCAATGCGTTGGAGCGCACACCGGTGCGCAGCCGAACCTTCGTGCGGTATTCGGAGCTCTTTCGATGGCCGCTGGCGATCATGCTGGTCGCGCTCGTCGCGGAGTTGTTGCTCGTCGCGTGGAAAGGGCCGTTGCCATGATGATCGATTTCAGCGTCATCGAGCTACCGTGGCTGTTGCCACTGATTCTGGTATTGCCAGTGCTGTTTGCACTGCTGCTGCGTCGCGCGCGTGCCAGTCGAGAGCAGCGGCTGCAGCGATTCGGCGCGCTCGACGTCGTGCGTCGCCTCATTCCACCAAATGCCCTCGCGGGAAGCGGATGGCGTGCACTGCGACTCGGACTCGCCGTGGCCTTGGCTGGATTCGCGATTGCCGGCCCGCGTTGGGGACATGAGCTGACAACCGTTCGATCGACCGGAGTGGACATGGTGCTCGCCGTGGACGCGTCGCTCTCGATGATGGCGACCGACGAAAAGCCCAATCGACTGGAACGCGTCAAGCAGGAAATCCGCCGACTGCGCGCCATCAGCCCAGGCGACCGCGTTGGATTGCTCGCGTTCGCGGGCCGTTCGTACGTGCTCACGCCCATCACGGTCGATGGCGGTGCGCTCGACCTCTTCCTCGACAATCTCGACCCGAGTGTTGTCGGGCAATCGGGAACATCGCTCGCCTCCACGATCACGCAGGGCACGAGCTTGCTCGCGCTCACCAAGAGCGGCGCCGACCGCGCGTTGGTCATCTTCAGCGACGGCGAAGGTTTCGAGCCTCAGGAGGAGCTCATCACGGCAGCGAAGAAGGCGGCGGATAACAACGTCAGTATTGTCACCGTCGGCTTTGGTACCACGACAGGTACGACGATTCCGATCAAGGATGCCAATGGCGGAATGACGCAGAAGCGCGACGAGAGTGGCCAAGTCGTCGTGACGCACTACCAACCGACGCTGCTCCAAGCCGCGGCCACGGCGGCGAATGGCACCTTCATTCCCGCAGAGGCAACCGACAAGGCCGCACGGATCAAGTCGGCGCTCTCGAAGCTTCGGACAGGCGCGCGAACCACGCAGGCTGGCGACACGCTCACGCCGCGCTTCCAGCTTTTCCTCTTGCCGGCGATCCTGCTGCTGTGGCTCGACACCGTGCTCGCTGGCCGACGCGGTCGCCGGCGACGCAGCGCCGCCTCGGCGGAAACTGCGGTGGCGGCAGCGCTACTCGCGGCCGTGTTCATTTCCGGGTGCGCACCCGCGCGCGAGTCGATCGACGGCGCGCTCGCCTACAACGCGAAGGATTATCGTCGCGCGGCCGTCTTGTTCGGCCAGGCCGTCCAGAACGGCGACCGTTCGCCCGGCGCACTGTACAACTACGGGACTGCGCTGCTGGCGTCAGATTCGACGACGAGCGCCGCGGAGATACTGGAGAAAGCGGCGGAAAAAGCCGACCCTGAGATACAGTACCGCGCACGGTTTAACGGCGGCCTCGCACACTTGCTCCGTGGGCGGGCGGCGCAGGGCGATTCCGCGTCGGCCGAACTCAAGGCAGCGTTGGCTACCTACAAGCGCGTATTACTTCAGCGGCCCAACGACCTCGACGCAAAATGGAACTACGAGCTGGCGCTGGACAAGCAGAAGAAGGGCGGCGGCGGTGGCGGCGGCGGCGGGCAATCGAACGCGGCTCCGTCTCCAGCGCAGCAGGAACAGAAGCCGCAGCCCACGCTGGCGCAGCGCCAGGCCGAGCAGCTGTTGGGCAGCGCGGAGCGCGAGGAGCGAGACGTGCAGAGCAAGAAGCAGAAGCAGAACAGACCCGAGCCGCCTCCAGGCGGAAAGGATTGGTAGGTCCGTCGTGATCGGGCTGCTCGTCATCGCGCAGCTTGTCGTCGTCGCGCATGCGCCAGATACGGCAAGCATGTGCGCTCCGATGGACATCACCGTGGCCGCGCGAGCCCCAGGTATGTCCGCGCCACTGATCCTGCCGCCAGGACCAACGTCGTACCTCCAGTTGCTGAAGAGCAACATCACAAGCCGCGTCGAGCGCGACGGCCAAGGGCGGCCCAACGCGCTCACAGAGGCCACATTCACCGTGGCGTCGGAGGCCAGTGGTCGAATCGTGCTCCCACCATTCATCGCGGTCGTGGGCGCCGAGCGAGCGAGTGCGGTGGCGGGGCCGGTGGACGTGCACGCCAACGCTTCGCAGTCGCCCTCCGTGGTGGTGCGCGCATGGCTCGATCGCGCTGGCCGCGGGACGCCGACGGACACGCTGTTTGTGGGACAGCAAGTGGACTACGTCGTGGATGTGCAGCTCAACGAGAGCGCTCGACAGCGGCTTCGGAGAAACCCGACATTCTTTCCGCCGGAAATGCCGGGTGTGCTCGCATACGATCTAGCCCCGCCGGCCGCGCTGACACGCGCGGGCCGTCGCTGCTTTGAGACGCTGTCGTACCGTCGCGCGCTCTTTCCTCTGTTCGCGGGCCGGACGACCATCGCGCCTGCAGCGCTCACGTATTCGCTTCCGCTGTCGACGTCGTTCTTCTCGCGCGAGGAAAGCTTCGAGCTTCGCACCGACAGTGTGCGCTTCCTTGCACTCGACGTCCCGCTCGACGGACGGCCAGCGGATTTCGCGGGAGCAGTTGGCGCGGTCGACGCGTCGTCCCGCGTGTCCACGCCACGCGCGCGCATGGGCGATCCCGTCGTGTTGACCCTCCGGCTGGAAGGCAGCGGCAACGTGAAACTCTGGCCGCGCCCGCCACTCCGCCTGGGGTGGGCGTCCGTCGCGCAAGGCGCAGAACGCGTGCACGTGGACACGTCTCAGGCGCGAGTTCGTGGCACCAAGGAATTCGACTGGTTGCTTACACCTCGCCAACCGGGGCAGCAGCAAGTTCCACCAATCGAGTATCCCTTCTTCGATCCGGACCGCCGCACCTATTCCGACGCGCGTACCACCGCGCTGACGCTCGACATCGCGAACGCGACGCTCGCCGCGGTGGACTCCGTTCCAGTCATTCGGCTCGGCATTCGACATTCAATGCGCGATGAGTTGCCGCCGCCAATTCCGTCTCGGCCGTGGTATTGGCTCCTGCTTGCCATCGCACCAACGCCAGCGGCGTTTCGTCGCGTGCGCGAGAAGGCGCGCCGACGCACCGAGCGTCGCTCCGCCGCACGGCGATTGAAGCAAGCGGCCACGCGTGACGAACGACTCAGCGCGCGCGAACTGCGACGACTGTACCTGGAAGCGGTTGGCGACCGCGTTCCACGCACGATCGGTTCAACACAGCCCGCGTCGTTTGCGCGTGCGTTACGACTTGGTGGCGTCACAGAACAGACAGCGGACGCCGCGGGCGCACTGCTCGATCGACTCGACTCGGCGGCGTTCTCACCTGCCGGTCCGATGGAGGGCGACGTCGTGTCGGAGGCGAATGCATTGGTGCAGGCAATCAGTGCCCAGGCGGTTCGCCCAGTGAGTGCGCCAACAATTGGGCGGTCACTTGCGGTGATGATGTGTGTGCTAGGACTGGCCGGTGTGTTGAACGCGTTGCCAGATGGGGTGGCAAGCACATTTCACCAAGGCGTCGAAGCGTATGACCACGCCGCGTTCACGACGGCGCAGCGGTTGTTTGGCCGAGTCGCGACTCGTGCGCCGCGTGCGGTGGATGCGTGGGTGAACCTCGGTACCGCGGCATTTTCGCGCGGCGACAGCGCCGCTGCCGTTCGCGCCTGGCAGCGGGCCCTTCGTCTCGATCCGCTCGATGACGAAGCGCGAGAACGGCTCGAGTCCGTGGTGCCACCGCTCATTCGTTCGCCAGGCTATGTCGCGCCAGTTCCCGTGAACCTCCTCGCGCTCGTTGCGCTCGTCGGCTGGGTCGCCGCATGGATGCTGTTCGCCATTCCGTCGGTGCGTCGTCCCACCTACGCACGTGCACTCGCTGGCGGGGCGTTGTCCATTGCGATCGTGTCGTTGCTCGTCACGCTCGAGATTGGCGATCGCCTGCAGCCATTCGGACTGGCCGTTCTCCGCGCGAGTCGTCCGCTGCTCGACGCGCCAGGATCGTCGGTGGCACTCGCAAGTGGGAATATCGGCGAGACGGGAACGCTCGGTGCGCGCGAAGGTGCGTGGGTGCGTATCGCGCTTGACGGCGGACGCTCGGGCTGGGTGCCGTTGGCAACTGTTCTAGCGCTCGATGCGCCGGCAGGAGAGGAGTGAAGTGTACGAGACAGTCCTCTTCCCCCCAGCCCGCCAGTTCCTGTCGCATTGCCCGACGGATAGCATTCGCACATGTCACGCATCGCCGTACTTCCGTCCGCAGTTGCCGACCAAATCGCCGCCGGTGAGGTCGTGGAACGACCATCATCAGCGGTAAAAGAGCTCGTCGAAAACGCACTCGACGCCGGCGCATCGGCCATCGACGTCGTGATCGAGGACGGCGGGCGCCAGCTCATTCGCGTGAGCGACGACGGATCCGGTATGGAGCGCGACGACGCACTGCTCGCGCTCGAGCGGCACGCCACCTCCAAGATCCGCTTCGCTTCCGATCTCGTTGGTGTGTCGAGCTTCGGATTTCGCGGCGAGGCACTTCCCGCGATTTGTTCGGTCAGCCAGCTGGTTGTCGAGACGGCTCCGGCCGACGGCGCCGGAACGGCCGTGCACGCCGCGGGCGGCGCGGTGTCGGAAGTACGCGACATCGCGCGGCGCCGTGGTACCACGGTGGCTGTCTCTCGACTGTTTTACAATGCGCCTGCTCGACAGAAGTTCTTGCGGGGGACACGCTCCGAATGGCGCAGCGTACTCGACACGATGACAACCATCGCGCTCAACCGGCGAGACGTGCGGCTGACCCTCAGCCACGACGGCAAGTCCGCGTTTGCGCTCCCTGCCGCCAGCACGCTGCGCGATCGCGTCGCTGCACTATGGGGTGCACCCGTCGCCGACCGGATGGTGGACGTCGAGGATGTGCGTGGCGCCATCCAGGTAAGCGGGCTCGCGGAACGTCCTGCGGATGTTGGAACCGCGAGCAGGCGGACGTTTATCACGGTGAATGGCCGCGTCGTGCGCGACAACGGAATCATCCGCGCCGCCGAAACCGCTTACCGCTCGACGCTTTCGGCAGGACTGCGACCGTCGATGCTACTGGAAGTCGTGGTCCCGGCGGATAGTGTGGACGTCAACGTGCATCCCGCTAAGGCCGAGGTTCGCTTTCGCGACCGCTGGACGGTGGAGCGCGCTGTAGAGGAGGCTGTGCGCCGCGCCCTCGGCACCTTCGATGCGAGCGCTGCACTCGGCATAAGACGCTGGTCGGTCAATGGCGCGAGCTGGGCGCCGGTACCGGCGGACGTCGAGCTACTGCGACCCGCGGCACCGGACGCGTCCGGGCTGTTTGCTGAGCGTGGCGACTGGCAGGGCGACGACGCGACAGTTGTCGCCGGAAACGGAAATGGTCGCCCAGACGGCATGCCTCGGGAGCCGGAATTTCCGCCGCTCGCACCCGTGGCCGAGTTGGCACCGATTGTCGTGCCGCCCCTGCTGCAGTTGCGCCGTACGTACATGATGTTCGAGCACGATGATGGGGTGGTCCTCATCGACCAGCATTCCGCGCACGAACGCGTGCTGTACGAGCGCTTCATGGGCATGCTCGAGCGCGGAGAGGCGCCGTCTCAGCGTTTGCTGTTCCCACTCACGCTGCACCTCAACCCCGCGGAGGGCGACGCATTCGAGGCGCATCGCGACCCGCTGGCGAAGCTTGGTTTCGAGGTCGAAGGCTTCGGCGGCCACACGCTGCTCGTAAACAGCGTGCCAATGCCACACCCGCGATTTGATGCAGAACGCTGCCTGCGTGAAACGTTGGCGGCGCTCACGGGCGACCGCGAGAGTGCGGTTCACGCGAAGCACGAGCGCCTCGCGGCAACGGTGGCCTGTAAAGCTGCGGTGAAGGCTGGCGACGAACTGTCACTCGGCGAAATGCGCGCTCTGTTCATCGCGCTCGGCGACACCAAGCTTCCAGCGCACGACGTGCACGGACGGTCGACGATTGTGCAGCTGTCGTGGCCAGAACTCGAGCGTCGTTTTGGACGACAGTAACGCGGAGCCCATTCGCGTGATTTGCGGACCGACTGCCGCGGGAAAAACGGCTGCAGCAGCCTGGTTCGCCCGCCTGAACGAGGTGAGTGTCGTCAGCGCCGATTCGCGACAGATCTACAAAGGGTTCGATACTGGAACGGCAAAACCGTCCGTGCGTGATCTGCTCACTGCACCGCATTTCGGGGTCGATGTCCTCGATCCAACGGAACGTGCGTCGTCCGCGTGGTGGGCGGAGTGCGCAGATAGCTGGATTGATGAGGTCGTCGCGTCAGGGCGTGCGCCAGTCGTCGTCGGAGGAACAGGACTCTATCTAAGGGCGCTCTTTGGGACGCTCTTCGAGGAGCCGCCACTCGATGGCGCGCGCCGGCTTGCGTTGCAAGAGTATCTTGCCGATGTGGCCACGGAAGAACTGCGGCGATGGGTCGAAGCGCTCGATCCGCCGCGCGCGCATCTTGGGAGGACGCAGTTGCTACGCGCCATCGAGATTGCACTGATGGCGGGACGTCGCGTCAGCGATCTCCATCGGGACACGGTGCGCGCGCCGAGGCGCCGCGCCCGGTATCTTGTCATCGATCCTGGCCCGCCGCTCGCGCACCGCATCGAGCTCCGAACCCACGTCATGTTCGCGAACGGATGGCCCGAAGAAGTGCGATGGCTCATGGGCAAGGTGCCCGAGGACGCGCCGGCCTGGAACGCCAGTGGCTATCGAACGGTTCGTGCGATGGTGCGTGGTGCGATGACCACCAATGAGGCAATCCAGCGGGTGGTGATCGAGACACGGCAATATGCAAAGCGTCAACGCACCTGGTTCCGCCATCAACTCGCTGGTGACGACGTGACACGACTGACAGGAAACGAACCGGATTGGGCCGAGCG
>JBDTXZ010000049.1:0-10800 GCA_040005935.1 bacterium
AACGTTGGGCCATGGGATCGCCTCGACAACAACGTGCCCTTCGTTCCCGGTGTGGGCATCAAGCCCCTTGGCGCGAACTTCTACCCGCGCGACATGACGAAAGCGGAATTCGAGCGCGCGGTGGCGTCTGGCGGGAAGCACGCGGACAGCTTGAAGTCGCTTTACACGATGGTGCGTCGTGGGGCATCGGGTGCGCTCGTGGCGATTCCGTATTCGCGTTTTTTCGCGGGCCCCAATCAGCGCGCTGCGGAAAGGCTCCGCCAGGCCGCAACACTTGCGGAGGACGCTGGCCTCCGTCGCTACCTCACGCTTCTCGCCACGGCGGTAACCACCGACACGTATCAGCCGAGTGATTTCGCCTGGATGGACATGAAGAGCAACACGCTCGACTTGGTGCTCGGCCCGACCGAGACGTACGAGGATGAGTTGTTCGGTTATAAGGCGGCGAACGAATCGTTCGTGCTGGTAAAGGATCAAGCATGGAGCAAACGACTTGCGAAGTATGCGAGTCAACTCCCCGCGCTTCAGACCGGCATTCCTGTTGACGCGCCGTACAAGCGCGAGAAGCCCGGCACCGATGCTGACCTCAACGCGTACGACGTGGTGTATGTGGCCGGCCAGGCGAACGTGGGTTCCAAGACCATTGCGATCAACCTGCCCAACGATGAAGAGGTGCAGCTCAAGAAGGGATCACGCCGTCTTCAGCTCAAGAACGCGGTGCGGGCCAAGTTCGATCGCATTCTGCTTCCCCTCGCGAATGAGCTCATCGTCGACGATCAAGTATCACGAGTAACGTTCGACGCCTTCTTCGAGAACGTGATGTTCCACGAAGTGGCGCACGGGCTTGGCATCAAGAACACGCTCGACGGGAAGGGCACGGTCCGCGCAGCGCTCAAGGAGAAAGCCGGCGCTCTCGAGGAGGGCAAGGCAGACATCCTCGGCCTGTACATGATCCGGCAGCTCAATGCGCAGGGCCAGATGGGCAAGGAATCGGTCGAAGACAACTACGTCACGTTTCTCTCGAGCCTGTTCCGGTCGGTGCGCTTCGGTGCCGGCGACGCACACGGGCGAGCGAACGTGGTGGCCTTCAATTTCCTGCAGCGCACGGGTGCGTTCAGGCGCGAGTCGAATGGCAAGTATCGCGTTGACTTCGCGAAGATGCGCGCCGGAGCCGACGCGTTGTCAAAGCAGATTCTCGTGTTGCAAGGCAACGGCGACTACGCGGGCGTCGCAAAGCTTTACGCCGAACTGGGCGTGATTGGCCCGCAGCTTCAGGCGGACATTGACCGGCTGAAGGCGAAGGGGATTCCGGTTGACATCGTTTACGATCAAGATCGCTGAACGTGTTTTCCGTGGCCCCTTCGAAGAAATCCAGTTGGCGAGTGAAGACGTACCAGTCTGCGACGCCATGATGAAACGGCGCTCACAAACACTCAACCCACTCGTTCAATGCGTACGCGCTCACTGCTCACGCTCGCAATCGTCTCGTTGCTCGCCGCGCCGTTGTCGGCACAGGAGGTAATGGTCGGCGGTGAGGCGATGTATCCCGCCAAGGACATCGTCTCCAACGCTGTAAACTCGAAAGACCACACCACACTTGTTGCCGCAGTAAAGGCCGCAGGGCTCGTGGAGACGCTGCAGGGCAAGGGCCCATTCACCGTTTTTGCGCCAATCAATGGCGCCTTCGCCGTGCTGCCCGCCGGCACAGTCGAGACGCTGCTCAAGCCAGAAAGCAAGAGCGCCCTCACCGGTGTGCTCACGTACCACGTGCTTGCGGGGCGCTACACTGCCAAGGATATCAAAGCGGCGATCAAGAAGGGCCACGGCACCGCGACGTTCACTACCGTCAACGGCCAGAAACTCACGGCCATGATGAACGGCCCGCTGAACGTCGTACTCAAGGACGCAAAGGGCGGCGTCGCGAACATCTCCACCTATGACGTGCGGCAGTCGAATGGCGTGATCCATGTGATCGATCACGTACTGCTGCCGTCGATGTAATTCCAGCCGGCCGCTTGCGGTGAAGAGTGACGAGGCAAAGACTACGCTTCGTCACCTTTTCGCATACTGGTCATGATACTGCTGTCCCTCCTCTCGCTGGTTTTCGCGCCAATCGTCTCTGCCGTGCCGGGAGACAGCCTCACGGGCACTGGCGTGTCGCGCGCCCTTGCACAGCACCGCGCCGCGCAGATCGCTGACGTGCGTTACACGCTGCAACTCGATGTCACTCGTCGAGACACCGCCATGGGCAACGCGCGCGTGCGCTTTACGAGACACGGTGGTGGCGATGTGATCATCGATTTCCGCGGATTAGGCTTCTCCAACGTCACGGCGAATGGTGTCGGCGTCTCGCCACGCTCGGAGCATGGCCACCTCGTCATCGCGGCCACGGCGCTTCGTGATGGAGAGAACGACATTGCGCTCGACTTTCAGGCGGCTATCGCGCCTGCAGGCGCAAGTGTCATCCGCGTACACGATGCAGTGGATAACGCAGACTACCTGTACACGCTGCTTGTTCCCGCCGACGCGAATCAGCTCTTCCCCTGCTTCGACCAACCGGACTTGAAGGGGCGGGTCACGCTCGCACTTACGACTCCAAGCGGATGGACCGCGGTCGCAAATGGCCGCGTCAGCGCGATCGACACAAGCGTGACGCTCACGTTTCACTTTGCCGAGTCAGAACCGATCAGTACGTATCTCGTTGCGTTTGCTGCTGGGCCCTGGAACGTGCGCACGACAATGGTGAATGGCCGTCCCATATCCATTTACGCCCGCGCGTCGCGCGCACGCGAAGTGGAGGCTGATACGCTCATAGCCCTGAACGCCCGCGCCATCGCCTGGCTCGAGATGTACACCGCACAAAAGTTTCCTTTTCAGAAATTCGACTTTGTGCTCGCGCCGGCATTTCCATTCGGCGGCATGGAGCATCCGGGTGCGGTTTTCTACAACGAGGAGAGTTTCATCTATCGCGAGCGGCCAACGCTCTCACAGTTGCTTGGCCGCGAGGCCACGATCTTCCATGAGGTCGCGCACCAATGGTTCGGCGACTTCGCGACGATGCGATGGTTCGATGATCTCTGGTTGAAGGAAGGATTCGCGACGTACCTCGCGGCGGTGATGCAGGCTGATCTCGATCCGACCGCGAACGCGTGGAAGACGTTCTATCTGCGCAACAAGCCTGCGGCCTACGCGGTCGACGCATCGTCGGGAACAACGCCAGTCTGGCAGCAACTCGGCAACCTCGACCAGGCGAAGAGCAACTACGGCGCGATCGTCTACAACAAGGCGCCCGGCATTCTCAAGCAACTCAACTACCTCGTGGGAGACACCGCGTTCCGCGACGGCCTGCGGGCGTATCTGCGAGACCACGCGTACGCGAACGCGACCTGGCATGACCTGCTGAATGCCGTTGGCGGAGCCGCCCATCGACCCTTGGACGATTGGGGCGGCAGCTACGTGCTTCGGCCGGGAATGCCCGTCATTGCGCCGACGCTCGAGTTGCGAGACGGGAAGATCTCGCGACTCACCATCACGCAGTGGCCAGCGCGGGCGCTATCGGGAGCCGCGCCATGGCCCGCTCGCGTCGAGGTTCTTCTGGGCTACGCGGCCGCGCCCGCTGTGCGTATTCCAGTCGAGCTCCGCGGACGTGTGACCGACGTCGCGGCAGCCGGTCAACGCGCTCCCGACTTCATTTTCGCGAACGCGGCCGACTACGGATATGCGCTCGTGCATCTCGACGACCGCACGATCGGCTGGCTGGAGAATCATATCGGAGAGGTGCGCGATGATTTTCTTCGCGCCATGCTGTGGGGCGCGCTGTGGGATCAGGTGCGCGACGCCCGTCTCGCCCCAGCGCGTTTTGCACGCGTCGCGCTGCGGGAACTCCCACGCGAGACTGATGAACAACTCGTGCCCGTGATCCTTGGCCGGCTTGCCCGGGCGACGACTGCATATCTCTCCCGCACCGACCAGGAGCGATTGCGTCCTGCGCTCGAACATGTCTTGCTTACCACTGCGAACGATTCCTCGCGTTCCTATGGCGTGCGGAAGAATCATCTCGACGCATACGTGTCCTTGGCGCGATCGACTCGAGCGCTGTCGATGCTCGATGCGCTGCTCGACAGCACGACCGCTGCAGGCGCTCCGCTCCGCCCACCCACGCGGTGGGCGATCGTCACGACGCTGGTTGCGCGCGCGGCACCCTACGCGGACTCACGCCTTGCCGCCGAATCGCGCCGCGATTCCACGACGGAAGGGCGGCGACGCGCGTTCGTCGCGCACGCCGCACGCCCGGACTCCTCGACCAAGGCAGGATACTGGGCGCGTTACTTCGGGGATCGCGAACTGAACGAAGATTGGGTGACGGCGAGCCTGCGCGCCTTCCACGATCCGGAGCGCGACGAAATCACGCGGCGGTACTTGGTGCCAGCGCTTGACAGCCTGCCATGGATTCAGCGAAATCGGCGCATTTTTTTCCTCGGCAACTGGGTGAGCGCCACGCTCGATGGCCAGCGATCTGCATCCGCGCTGGCTGCCGTGGATGATATGCTGCGCCGGCGCCCGAATATGCCGCGGGATCTCCGGGAAAAGATCCTTCAATCACGCGACGAGCTGGAGCGAACTGTTGCCATCAGGCGCGCGTACCCCTAGTCTGGCACAGCGGACTGGATTGGATGCAACGATCGGCCAATTGAGTCGTCTTTTTCCTGAGCCAAGACACCGCGCTCTGGAATATGTAGCGCCCTCGTGCGTAGATTGCGCATCCAACAGCCAATTTCGAGTCATGCTCCACGCCCTGCTCGTCAGTGTCATCTCCGCCAATATGCTCGTCGCCGCACCAGCTCCGGTTCGCGCGATGATGCCCCTTTTGCCCGCTTCCATTGTGACGGGCCCGCTTGGCCTCGCCGACAGCATCGTCGTCGAGAAAAAGGCGCACATGTTGACACTGTTCCGCGACGGCAAGCCCATGCGGACATATCAAGTCGCGCTGGGCGGCAGGCCCCAAGGCGACAAACTGAGCGCTGGCGACAAGCGCACGCCCGAAGGGTTGTTCTTCATTGACGCGCGGCAGCCCAACAGCAGCTACCACTTGGCGTTGCACATTTCCTATCCAGACGCAGCGCACCGCGCGCGCTCACAGGCCGCGGGAGTGCAGCCGGGCGGTGACATCATGATCCATGGCTTGCCAAACGGCCTCGGAGCAGCAGGAGCGTCGCATCGCCAGAACGACTGGACCAACGGCTGCGTGGCCCTTACCGACGAAGAAATCGAGCAGATCTGGAGCGCTGTGCCGATCGGCACACCGGTCGAGATCAAGCCGTAGTGCGCATGCCGCGCTGACGGCATGCTCCGGTATTATCTGGACCTGATCGGCATTGCAGTCTTTGCCATCAGCGGCGCAATCGCGGCTGGCCGCCGAGGTCTGGACCTTATCGGAGTGATCGCACTCGGCACCGTGACCGCTATTGGGGGCGGGACAATCCGCGACGTATTGCTCTCCCGGCATCCAATTTTCTGGCTTGCCGATCCCGCATATCTCATGGTCATTACTGCTGCCGCGCTGATGACGGTTGCCTACACGCGGTGGCGCCCACCTCCCAGTGCAACGCTGCTGGTAGCTGACGCGCTCGGGCTCGCCGTTTTTAGTGTTGCGGGCGCGCAGATCGCGGAGGCTCATGGACTTCCCGCCGTCAGCTGCGTGCTGCTCGGGACAGTCACGGGTACCGCCGGTGGCGTGGTGCGCGACGTATTGAGTGCGGAAGTCCCGCTTCTCTTTCGCGGCGGAAATCTGTATGCCAGCGCGGCCATCGCGGGAATTACGGCGTATTTTCTTCTCCAGGCGACTGGCGCGTCGCACGTACCGGCGTCCTATGTCGGGATGCTGGTCTGCGCCGATGCCGAGGTCGCGACCATCTGGTGGCGATTGAATCTGCCGGTGTTTACCATCGTCGACGAGTCCTCGCCGCGCCAAAAATAAAACGGAACTTCCAATGACAATCTTATCCGCATTCGTCGAACGTTCGCGACACTATCTTGCTTACGAGTATCCCACGAAAATCAAGCATTGCCTTGCCGCGCTGCCGCCAGGCGCGCTGTGGAAACGCACCGATGATGGCTCGAACAGCATAGGCAACTTGCTGCTCCATCTCGAGGGAAATATCCGGCAGTGGATCGTCAGCAGCGTCGGCGGCGCGCCAGACCATCGGCATCGATCTGCCGAGTTCGCGGCACACGATGGTGGGGATGCTGACTCGCTGTTCGCCGCGTTAAGAGCGACGCTCGATGCGGCGGATGCGGTCATCGCTGCATTGAGTGCCGATGACTTCGAGACGTACCGCACCATTCAGGGACGCGACGTCACGGTGTTCGACGCGGTGTACCACGTCGTCGAACACTTCTCGCTACACACTGGGCAGATCATCCTACTCACGAAGCAGTTTGCGCCCGGCGCGATCCAGTTCTACGAAGATGCTGGAGGTTTGGCGACGCCGCGTTGGGGTGGCAGTCAGTAGATGTAGACCTTCGTCCCCACCGGCACATTTTCGTAAAGCCACTCGATGTCTTCGTCATGGAGGCGGACGCACCCATGGGTTACGGCGGCACCGATGGATTTCGCGTACGGTGTACCGTGCAGCAGGTAGCCGTCACCGAGATCGAGGCGAAAATGTCCGAGCTCGCCAGCAATTTGGCGATGCTTCGTCCCTTCGGGCGGAATGAACAGCGTGTTGTCGAACACCACGTGCTCGTCAAGGATCATCGGCTGGAATTCCTTCGTGCCGGGCCTGATGATGCCGACTTCATCGCCCTGGATCAAAAGCCTGGTGCCATCCTTCAACCTGACCGCACGCCCACGTTGGAGTGACGCGAGCTTCAGGTTGTGCTCCAGCGCAACCTCAGCAAAGTGCCACTCGGGTGGCGTCCACACCGGGTCTTTGTCCTTTTTTCGGACCGTTCGCACGCCGCGCGGCGTCTCGAAGCGCCATACGCGTCCGCCATACTCGAGCGACGCGTTCATCGCCGTCGCGACGGGTGCCGTACGAAGCGTGTCCTCGTTGTCGACAACGCGAAGCGTCTTTGCGAACAAGTCGACGATGATGCGATAGCCGCTGGACTTTTCCGCAGCATTTCTCGCGCTCTCCCACGAGAGGCTGTCCTTCCGCGACTTGAAGGCGCGCGCGGTGGCCACTGCTTCCGTCGCGACTACCTCGTTTCCGGTGGCTGAGTCAGTCGCAGCCTCGGCTGGGGTCTCATCGCTTCTGCGAGCGATCTTGCGGAGCAGGGAGGAAAACCACGTCTGTCCAGCTCTCTGCGCGTCGGTCGAGTCAGCATTCGTCCGCGGTCGTATCCCAGACGTATCGAGCGTACGGCCGGTGTTCTGAGCGCGCGCTGTCGTAGCGGACACAACGAGTGCCGCGATAAGGAGCGTGGTTGAGCTGAATCGATTCATGATGAGTCGCGACATCTGAGAAATACACTACGGGGGACGTGAAGTTTCACGCCCCCCGTAGCTGTGCACAACTCGAGCCGGATGTTTAGTAGAACTTCAGGCCGAGGATTGTGGGAAAGTAGGTCGAATTACCCTTCGTGGTGTTGATCGACGTGTACTTCGACTCAACGTACCAGTGCAGGCCGAGCAGGTTGACGTCGAAACCGGCACCCCCGTTATAGTTGAAAAAGAGGGTCTTGTCGCCGCGGAAATTGGCCGCTCCAGACGTGTTGGACAGGATAAAGCCCGGCTCGTTCATGTACGTGTCGCCGCCAGCCGTCACGACCACCTTGTCGCCGTTTTTGTACGGCAAAAAGTCCGTGAACTTGTCCAGACCGCCGCCGCCCATGAAGTACAGCACCGGATTGAGCTTGCTCGTGCGATCAAGCGGGAAACGGAGCACCAGGTCCGCGTTGCCCTCGTACAGCTTTGGATCCGGGCACGCCGAACAGTCGGTCTTCCGATGCGCGAGGAAGTTTCCCAATCCGTCCACTCGGATGCCAAGATATCCGTCCGCCGGGAACCAACCAAGCTGCCCCTGAACCGAGGGGCCATCCTTCGTCGAATTACGCCAGCTGGTATACGGAATGGCCGCGCCAGCACCAAGTCCGAAATACACGCCCGGCAACTTCTGCAGGGGCAACATCTGCATCTGCATCACCGTGTCCGGCTTCGTCCTGATCGTAACTGTATCGGTCCGTCCCCGAATCGTCACCGTGTCCACGCGGACGACCCGAACGGTGTCAACCTTGGCTACGGGTGTCTCCGCGGGCGCGGCGTCCTTGCGCACGGGAATGCGCTTCTGCGATTGCGCTTGTGCAGATGCCGTGTCGGCTCCGCCGATTGTGGTGGCGGCTGCGAGGCCGAGTGCAAACAACGCAAAGTTCCTGGTCTTCATCCTTGTCCTCCGTCGCCGTCGCCCTATGATCTCGTTCCCCGCGGGCGAGGTTGCGGGTGCGACGAGGGTCGTCGCAGTTCTGCCGGGCTCGGGGAATGGCAGACCCCGTGCCGTGGCAGAGCAAATACACAAAAAATCTCAAAAAATTATTGGCGGAAGCTCACACCTGATGCTCTTTTTCGGCGTGGCCGAGGCCGCCGATCACACTCTCCTCTGAACCGAAACTAGCGAGAACACACGCCCCTGCAAACGGGCGTACCCTCCCCGTTCGTATCCCGGGGCGAAATAACTGTGCGGAGTGTGTATCTTGCGTCGACCCCTCTCCCGCACGCCATGACGAATCGCCTGCAACTGCTCCACGAGGCCGGCCAGTCCCTCTGGCTCGACTTCATCGACCGTACGATTCTCCGGAACGGCGACCTGACCCGGCGCATCCGAGACGACGCCCTCACCGGCATGACGTCAAATCCGACCATCTTCGAAAAGGCACTCGCAGAGGGGACCGCATACGACGACCAGCTCCGCGGTGCCCCGGCCGGCGGAACGCCAATGGAGTTGTTCGAACTCGTCGAGACGTCCGACGTTCGCGACGCATGCGACCTGTTCATGCCCGTGTACGAGGCCACCAACGGCGCCGACGGCTACGTCTCCATCGAAGTATCCCCTGGCTCCGCCAACAATTCCAAGGAGACGGTCGCTGAGGCGCAGCGCCTCTGGGCGATGGTCGACCGGCCGAACGTGATGATCAAAGTCCCCGGTACGGCCGAAGGAGCGGTCGCTGTGCGGACGCTCATCGGCGCGGGACTGAACGTCAACATCACGTTGCTCTTTGCCATCGAGGCGCACCGTCGCGTCATCGACGCGTACATCGCAGGTCTCGAAGATCGCATCACCGCAGGCAAGCCGATCGACCGCATCGCATCGGTGGCGTCCTTCTTCGTGAGTCGTGTGGATACCGAGATCGACAAGCGCCTCGACGCGCTCGCCGCGCAGGCAGACAGTGGCGCGCGCGATCACATCCTGTCGCTCCGTGGCAAGGCTGCAATTGCCAACGCGCAGCTCGCCTACAAGCTCTTCCTCGGAGAGTTTTCCACGCCTCGCTGGGCGCCTCTCGAACAGGCCGGCGCTCGGCAGCAACGTCCTCTCTGGGCGAGCACGAGCTCCAAGAACCCTGCCTATCGCGACGTCATGTACGTCGAGCAGCTGGTTGGACCCAACACGGTGAACACCATGCCGCCGGCAACCATCGACGCGTTCCGCGATCACGGCGACGTCACGCGCACCGTCGACGCAGATTTCACCGCCGCCGAACGCACGATGAGCGAGCTGGCGTCCGTCGGGATCGATATGACCGACGTCACGAACAAGCTGCTCTCCGAAGGACTCGCGAGCTTCCAGAAGAGCTTCGATTCGCTCACGCACGGACTCGAGAAGAAAGTGGCTCTTCTCGTGCCATCTCCATCTCATGTGTCCTTCTAACAAACACCAGTGACCTTTCCTCGCACAAAGATCGTCTGCACGCTCGGTCCAGCCTCCAACAATCGCGAGACGTTGCGCAGCCTCATGGAGGCCGGCCTCAGTGTCGCCCGGTTGAACTTCTCGCACGGCACGCACGAGCAGCACGCCGCCACAGTGGCGCTCGTGCGGTCAACTGCAGAGGAGCTCGGACGACCCGTCGCAATTCTTGGTGACTTGCAAGGTCCCCGCATCCGCATCGGCGATCTGGCACAGCCCAGGGCAGTCACAGATGGGCAGGATATTGTGCTCGTTGCCGGAGAAGATGCCGGCGTTGACCAATTTCCTACCACGTACGAGCATCTCTGCGAAGACTTGAAGGTCGGCGACCGAATCCTCGTCGACGACGGCCTCATCGAGCTCGTGGCGCTCGAAGTAGGGCCGCATACCGTCAAGGCGCGCGTGCTCCACGGCGGCATGATCAAGAGTCACAAGGGAATGAATCTGCCCGGCGTTGCGGTGAGCGCCCCGTCCATTACCGAAAAGGACTGGGCCGACGTCACGTTCGCCGTGGAGCACAAGCTGGAGTATCTCGCACTCTCCTTCGTGCGTCGGGCGCAGGACATCGCCGAGCTGCGCGAAAAGATTCCGAAGGACATGCTGGTCGTTGCAAAGATCGAAAAAGATTCGGCACTCGAGAACATCGAGAGTATCGTGCGCGCATCCGACGCCGTCATGGTCGCCCGCGGCGATCTCGGCGTCGAACTGCCGTTCGAAGAAGTGCCCATCGCGCAGAAGATGATCATCTCGCTGTGCAACAAGCTGGGCCGGCCCGTCATTACGGCCACGCAAATGCTCGAGTCGATGATCACGAATCCGCGCCCGACGCGCGCCGAAGCGAGCGATGTGGCCAACGCCATCTTCGACGGCACGGATGCGGTGATGCTCTCAGCCGAGACCG
>JBDTXZ010000050.1:0-10619 GCA_040005935.1 bacterium
ACTCCCGCTCGTCATTCACCGTTCACCGTTCACCGTTCACCGTTCACCGTTCACCCTTTCCTTCGATGATCCCCGTCGCGAACCGATCGGACAACGCCGCAATCGTCAGGCTCGGATTGGCGCCAACCGGTCCCGGCATCACCGACCCATCGGCGACATAGAGCCCTGGAGCTCCAAACACCTCCCCCCACGAATTCACGACGCCACTCTCAATGCTGTCGCCCATCGGACAACCGCCGAGCGGATGGACTGTGATCACGCGATTGAAATACCACAGCAGGTTGTCCTGAAAGTGCTCCGCACCCCACGCATTCGATAACTCCTCCATCACCCCTCGCACCCGATCGAAGTACGGCTTCGAGTTGTCCATGCTCCAATCATTCGCCAACCGCCCGTCGTCGTCCAGCGACATGGTGCCGTTCGGCATGTCACGACCCATCCCCAGCAGCGGCAGCGAACAGTTGGAGCGCGCGCCGGCGCCGAGCAGGTGAGACATCGCGCCGCTCAAGTGCGACCCGCCAGACAGATGCAACGCATGCTTGATGCGCTCGACAACAAAGTCTCCAACACGCTTCACTCCGCCGCCCATGTCGGTCATCTCGAATATCCATGTCATGAAGCTCGGGATCCCGGCGTCTTCGACATAGAAGCCTCGACCCTTCTCCTCACCACCGTCAGCAGTATCCGCCAGACGAAGTGCGCACGTAATCACGGGGCCGCGACTCGGGTCCATCGTCCGACTCTTCGTACTGCCGTCTGCGCCAGACTCTGAGCAATTCACGGCAAAGGTGAGCAAGTCTCCGTTGCCGCAGAACCGTGATCCGAGTTTTTTGCTGAGCGTGGGAAGACCAGCCTGATTCTTGAGTAGCAGGTACGGCGTGCCAAACGTGCCCGCAGAGAGAATAAGACGATCGCAGGTCAATGCGATAAGCGGCAGCGCACGCGTGTCGCGCCCCTTTCCCGTCTGTTCAGTATCGTGCTGCACATAGTGCACGCTGTAACCAGTGCCTGCATCCCGCCTTGGCGCGAATGAGCGAACTTCGGCGAGCGTGCGGAGGTCGGCACCGAGCTCTTTCGCGCGACTGAGATAGTTGTAGTCAAGCGTGTTCTTCGAGCCGTAGTTGCAACCGGCGTCGCACTCACCGCACATGAGACATGTGAGGCGGTGGCGGCCATGCAGGTTGATCTCCCCGCCCTCGATGGGCTCTCCAGGAACGGGTGCGCGATCGGGGTTGCCGAACGTCACCGCGAGTGGCGGAAGCTGAATGTCCAACCCGCGCCCAATCTTCTGCGCCGCCTCGAACATCGCCCTCGTCTTTGGCGTGTCGCTGTATCCCTTCTCGGCAAACGGGAACGGCGTTGCGCCGAGCATCCGTTCTGCCTCGGCATAGTGAGGATCGAGCATGGCGCGCGTGATGGGCCAGGGCTGCCCGTCACCGTCAGGATCGTCATTGACGAACCACTTTTCGTCCTTTCGCAAAAGGACGTTGGCGTAAATCAGGGAACCACCACCGAGTCCGCTCGACACGAGACCTTCGAGTCCTTCGAACGACCACACATCGAACATGCCGTACAGGCCTTCGCTCGGGTCCCAGAAGTTGCGCGACATCGTGCTCGGCGTGCGCGGAAACGAACCCGGCGGATAGGCCTTCCCGCGTTCGAGCAGGCAGACATTCTGCCCCGCTTTCGCGAGGCGGTACGCCATGACCGAACCACCGAATCCGCTGCCGACGATTATCGCATCGAAATGTGTTTGCGTGGCCATGTCGTCATTCTCCTCGTTGCGTGCCAAGGGCGTCGCGCTCGGTCGACTGCTTGCGGAGTTCGCTAATCACGTTCGCCGGGACTCGGACAGGGTGCTCCTCGACGAGCCGCACGGAAAGCTTGCCGTCAGCCGGGACGAGCAGCGATGGCGTCGCGTCTGCAGCCGTCGCGTCTACCCATTTACGCGGCACGGTATCGATGCCAAGTGGATAGATCTCGAGGCCTTCACTGGTCACTCTCATGCGAAGCCAGCTCTTGAAGTCTTCGCACTTGACGGCCGAGAACTCGCCAGCGTGGCGATGAAAGACATTCAGTGCGATGTAGAGATAGAGTCCCATCAGTACCGGACCAACGATGTACCCGCCGACGCCGATGACCGCACCGGAGGCAAGAATCTGTCGAATTCCGCGGAATGGAAGATGGAGCACGCCGACACTGATCCACGACGCGAGCCAGCCCAACGCAAACACGGCGAGCACGTGCGACGTCGCATGAGTGAGACCGCCCCACAGCTTGAAGCGCGGGCTTCGTGTGTCGGTAAAGAAGAAGAAGCCAAAGAAGAGCAACACTCCCCAAAGGACAGCGATCTGGCTGTTCAGCACGGCGCTCACAACGTAAAGCGCCGCCATCCCTATGTCGCGCAGGCCGAATGCACTGAGATTGACTTGCACCGCCCACGCGAACAGCACGTACAAGAGCGCCGTCGCAAACCCGAAGGTCGGGTTGATCTTGTGAAACTTCAACAGCTCGTTCGACACTGCCTTCGACTGCCTGACATTCGGGTAGCTGTCCTCGAGCGTAAAGTCATCCTTCAGCACCCGCACCTCGTCGACATCGGCATGCGTGGGGTAGAGAAATGCCCCTCCGCCGCCAGCCGTGATCTTCTGGCGAGACACGCTATCCGAGTGACGCCGATAGTGGTGCAGGTCGCCAGCGAGAAACACGGCGATGCGATTACCGAAAATCTTCTCCTCGAGAAACTTGAGGTTCCGCTGATTGATATGCGGGTCGAATTGCTCGTACTTGGCTTCGTACACCCAGTGCGGCTCGGCGGTGCACAGGATGATTTTGTCGTCCGGGCCCATCTGCTTCGCGATCTCGCGAAAGTAGTGCAGCTGCGGCTCGTCAATATCCGAGTGGAGCTGCACGTCAGTGCCAACGAGCCACCATCCGTGCGGGAGCCTGGCGACGAAGTAGCTCAACGTCTGCCGCGTTTGCCAGCCAGCAAACCATCGCTTGCCACCGCTGCAGAATATCCGGGAGTATGCGACGAGACTGTCATACCAATCGTGATTGCCGGCAACAGCAAACACCGTGGGAGACGGAGCGTCGCTATGCGGCAACGCGGTTTCATAGGGGGCAACCAGTCGGCGCTTGTACTCGTCGCGGCTCGCGGTGGGATACACTTCGTCGCCGCCAAAAACCATGATCTTCCCGCGTTCCGTCTTTACAGCGGTGCCGTCCGCGAGATAGACCGTCTGTGTCGGCTGCGCCACCGCGTGCGCAATGGCGTACGTGGAGTTCCATCCGTCGCCCGTGTCGGCGACGTAGTCGATCCACACCTCATCGAGCGACGTATAGTCGCACGGCTCGACCTCAGGATGGATGACCGCATCGAGAATGCGACGGTCCGAGTTCTCCGCAAACGCCGTGGACACCACGACCTGCAATGCGGTTTGCAGCAGCTGTCCCGGGTCGAACCAGCCGACCATGGGAGCGCGTTCATTCTCCGGCGGCGGCGCCTTTCTCGTCGGCACGATCAGCTACCGTGCATGAAGCGGCCGACGGCGCCGCCATACGTGTCCAACAGTTGGCCGGCAAAGAATTTCGCGAACTTCGCCACGGCGAGGGCACCGTCAGTGAGTTGATGCGAGCCGGTGGGGTGAATGGTTGTCAGCAACTTCGCGAAGTCACCCATGCCGAGCCGTAACACGCCGGCGCCAACCACTGGACCAGACGCATCACTTCCTTCGTGAAGACGCGTGTACAACGTTGTTGTGTCGCTCAACAGGTCGATGCCCGCGTCGTCACGGACCTCCTTCTTGCCGGCGAGATAGTAGGGCTTGCCATCACTCATGAACGCGAGCTCATAGACCATGTACTTGAGCCGTGGCTCGTCGCTCGGCTTGAAAAGATTGAACACGCCAGCGCTCGACGGCATGCCCGAGCCGAATGGCGTAAAGTCCACTTCGCCGAGCAGCGATCCGAGATGATCAGCGTCAGCGACGAATTTGTCGACATCGTGCACCGTCACCGTCGCGTGCATCGTGAGTGTCGTGCCGTCCACTTCACCGCGCGCCGCACCGAGCCTCGGGTCAGTTTCGCCAAGCGCGAACGATCCTGTCATCATCTCACGAAACGTGATTCCTACCGGCTCATCCTGCATCTGTGTTGCCTCCCATGTGAGTGGCACCCCCTCGGGGCGCATATGCGTGAGATACCGAACCGCGTCGGAATAGCCGATATCGATGAGCGACCTGGCATCGATACGGCCCATGAAGAAATCGGGATCGAGCGGTAGCGCGAACTTGGGCTTGATGACGTGCACGACAACTGGCCGCGTTCGGCCATACGGCCGCTCGCCTTTTGCCACGCTTTCGTTGACCTCGCGAATACGCGCGAGCTCCTCGATCAACATACCGTTCGCGCTCAACTCGATCATGTGCACGTACTGCCTGAACGCGCCGGGGAAATACGTCGGCGTATTGCCGATGCACCACACCAGCCAGATCTCGTCGGCGCCGCGTCTCACCGCCTCCATCAGGTTCGCGTCGCGAATCCACACGGCATCCGTCCACAGCGAACCGCGCGATTCCACGGGCGGCATGTAAATCGGTAACGATATACCTGCGATGAGAAGGTCGAGATCGACGTCAGTGTTCTCGATGACCTCCGCTGTCTTGCGCGTAAAGTTGCACACGTTGAAAGTGCCCACCATGTCCTGCGCGGTGCGAATACGCGCGACGTCAATTCCCAGGTGCGGGAACACGGTGCCGATGATGCCGTCCGCGTCGCCGAGCGCCATGGCGAGTGGCCCTTTCAGGTATTCGAGCAGGGGCATGAGGCTCGCGAACGCCTTGACGTCGAGCGTTCGCCACCGTTCGCACATATCGGTCGGCGTGATACCGGATAGCAGCATCGAGAGGTTCATCGTTCCTCCCGACGTGCCATCGCCATGCTGGAAGCTGAGGCCGTGTTCGGAAAGCGCGCGAATGACGCCGGCCTGATAGGCGACACGCATGCCACCTCCGGCAAGCACTAGCGAGCGAACAGTTGAGTGATCCTGGCTCATGCTATCTCATGGTCAGAGTGCGTTCGCGGCGGCGAGATTCAGCTGTTGCGCACCCTGCTCCAATACCAGAGCGCCAGGACGCCAGAGAACAAGTCGAACGATGCAACGAGGAGAGCGATCATCGAGAACAAGCCATGCCGCACTCCAATGCCGACGGCCGCCGCAGCGCCGAGTTTTTGCAGTGCTGCCCAGAACAACGGTATCGGCTGCGGCGTTGGCGCGCGAAGCGCCTGCCACATCAGCCCGCCAAACAACACCATGAACATTCCGATGATCGCAAAGAAGTGCAGGCTCGTCGGCGACGCCTCGCCGCCGACAATTCGGAGCACGACTCCCGGTGCGATGAGTTGCCCAGCGCCGCTCAAGACGGTGATCACGGAAATCGCGAGCAGGGCAAGCTTCACTAATGGCATGTCAGGTCTCCAGTCGCACGCATGGCGCGCGAGTCGTGAGGAAGTCGACCTCTTGTCCTACATCGGGAGGGGTTGTTCCAGCTCGTGCGCCATAAGGGGAAACACGTCGCGCGCTGCATTCCTGCCCATGAACACGTCAAGATGCCCGTAGTTGGCGACGGTGTGAAGCGTGTGATAGCCGCGACGTAGCGCGTCGAAGTGCGCAAACGTCCTGCGTTGGCTTTCGGGAAGAAAACAGCGATTCAGCTCGCCGGCAAAGAACGAGAAGCGAGCGTCGGTCTGCGGCCGCCTGGCAATGAGATCGACAGGAAGCTCCGAGAACTCTCGCGTCGACACGAGATGCCCATACCGCACACACTCCGCAATCTGGCGGAAGAACGAAATGGGAACTGCCGCAAATTCCTCTTTCAGCCATGCGTGCGTATCGTCGTTCAGGTTCTCGTGACACCACAGCGCGGGACGCCCGGCACCGTACGTGGAGCTGACCCACTTGCACACGGTGTTGTCGCACTCGTGATGCGACAACTTCACGAGCGCGGTGAGCGCCTTGGCCACCGGACCACGCGCACTGACACCCCAGTGTGGATTCAGGTATGGCGTGAGCATGCCGACTGCTGGCACGGCAGTGCTGAGCTTTACGCGCGAGAATGCTGGAACGATGGTATGAAGTGACACGGCGTTGCTCACGATCGTGCGCACCTGAGGGATCAGTCCGGCCACCGCCGACATCATGAAGCTCGTCGAGCCCTGACAGTGAATGACGGCGTTGATTTCTGGGCTGCCCGTCTCCTCGACGACAGCGCGCACAACGGCTGGATGATCAAACACCGCTGCTTGATCGAGCGTCCACTCATTCGGTTCGAAGTCGATACTCGCGCGCCAATTCTCGAGCCATACGTCGTGACCGCGCGCGATCAGGTAATCAACGAGCGTCTCCTCCACCGGTGCACGAAAGATGTTCGCGCGGACACCAGCGCCATGCACCAGCAGCACGGGGAGCCGAGTAGGCCACGTGTTACCGCGCACATTGATCACGTTGCACACGCGTCCGTCCGCCGTGGGCACGGTAACGGTGCGCTCGTCATACCCGCGGTCGCGGTGGCTAGTCATGACCGCACCTCCAGCATCAAGAACGCCAACCTCAGTGTCCCCCGACCGATCGCAGGAGTGGAGACAGCCATGAAAACAGTCCTTCGCGTAACCACGGTAGCTCAGAACCGACGAACGTCACGATCGGCACGAGCGCAATCAGCGTCAGGTTCAAGACGAATGGCATGTCCCATGTCACAGCGCCGGGAGTTGTGCCATTGATTCGACTCAGCACCTCGTTGCGATTCATCTGCACGATCACCGACACCAGTGTTACCACGGCCGCCAACGCGATCAGGATGACCGCCATCCACAACGTGCTCGCCGGATGCAGCTCGTACGACCAGATGAGCTCCGTCAACAACACCAGTGAGATGACGATGTAAATGGAGAGCATTCGCAAATGCTGCAATATCCACTGGATGTAGTCCACCGTCTGCACCGCGATGAGCTCCTCGGCCGAACGAAGCCAGAGACGCCCGCGATTTCCGAAGGTGCGGCGGATCTGGCCACTCATGCTGCGCGGCCCTCCTTCCCTCGCACTCTTTTCGTTAGCGAGAATCCGGGTCACTTCAGACCTGCCCGGCTCCCGCCTGTGCGCCGAGTCCGTGAGGTCGAACAGGAAACGGACGGCCTCGGTTTCGTCGCGACGCGAAGACACCGGAGCTTTTGGCGTCATGAAATCATCCGGCTCCCACGTTGAAATCCCCGGCGACTCCGGAGACATCAACTCGTCCAGATACCGTGCCGGATTTCTGAGCGTGCCGTCCGCGAGCTTGACGTCCCTGATTCCACTCGTCAATTCGGTTTTCGCTTCGAGCGACATGCGCGCATAGAGATGGCGCATGTGATTCCATTGAGTCATGGAGACGCTGCGTACCAACTTCTGTGCGTGCGGACGAATGACGTTGAGGCGCGTCAGCCGCGCGATGCGTCGTGGCAGGCGCTCGAACGCCGTCACGCGTGGCGTGCGCCCAAGTTCGTCGAGCGTGCGCTGAAGCGCTTGCCACACTCGCGTCACGCGGAAGATTGCCCAGGCCGTCGCCGCCATCGACGCCGTAAAACCAAAGCGCGCCAACACATCAAAAAGCGTCATGCGCAACGGAACGCCAGCTGCGGTCGTAAACGGGAAATCGTATCGGGTGAAGAGCAGCACCTCATACGACGGCACCATCGCGCGTGCGACCAGGACACACACGAGTAAGCAGACGACAAATAACCCGACAGACGAGATGTCTGGCATGAGCACGATCAGTTGTGTGCGCGCCCGGCGTGTAAACGGACCCCACCTGGAACGACGGTATTCGCCGCCCCACGTGGGCGCTCCTCCACTCCCGGATAACGATGCCAGCTCAAACACACTTGGTGACGTAAGCAGCATCTCGATCCGCGTGATGTGCCACGAGCACCACAGCGCGAATGTTGCGCCGGTCAGCGCAAGGACCATCGCTGGCGAATAGCCACCTGTCAGCTCGCCCGCACGGTGGAGGAACAATTCCTGACGCATGGGTGACAGGTCGCCGAGTGCATCGACTTCGAGGATGAATCGGACGACGATCCATAGGTACGCCACCGCTGATACGGAGATGATGAGGCGCCCCACGAGATCCAGATACCGGTGCCAATGGTCACGACGCTCATACTCGGTCCACTCTTCGACTCGCGCCTGACGCCAGACACTGCGTGCAGCAAGCACAGCGAGCGCTCCGCGCACGAAGATCTGCGCCAGTGCGAGTCCGAGCGAGATCATTGCGACAACTCGCAACGCACGGGATCCGTGCATCTCGTCTCCCAGCCGGTGCACAACGCCCACCGAAACGCCAGCCGCGAGCGTAATGAGCGCCGCGACGCGCAGGATCGAGTACAGATGTGCCTGAAGAATCAGGAGCGTCCAGTCGAGTGCGCGCATGCAGGTGTCCGGACGCATGCGCGGCGTCTTGCGGAAAATGAATCGGAACTGCTCCCAGTCCAACCGACCAAACAGATAAACTGCGCACGCGAGCGCGAGTGCGATGATGGGATAAATGAGAACTTGCGCTGTCGCCGGTGTGTGCGGCGGCGCGAGCACCGGAGGCCGGCGACGCATGAGCCCACCCCAATTGCCGGTGGGGCATGCGGTGAGCGGGAAATAGCCGGATCTCCCGATAGCGAGCACCCATATGGGGGGAATGCTGTCGGGAGCATTCTGCTTTACGCGGAGGTATCCTGGTTCGCAGTACAACCACGCGTCCTTCATTCCGGCCACGCCGTATTCAGCGAGCCATGCCTTGTCCGACAACTGAAGGCGCGTCGCATTGAAGATTCCCTCTGAGCCCTCGTTGGCGAATGCGAGACGTTGATCGCCTACGCCCACCGTGTCCCATTGCTGCGCGTTGATCTGAAGCGGATAGCTGGCGAAGACGAGCATCCCGCGCAGCGATGGATTCACCTCTTTGCGGAGCAACAGCACGTTGCTCCCGGCAGTAAACAGCGTGAGATCGCGTCGCCGCGTGCGAAGCTGTTCGGCCAGGAAGATCTTGTCGCGGGTGTCCGTGGCGAGTATGCCGACGGCGCGTATCCTGTGCGTGAGGAGCGTCTGCGCGATGTCGTCGAGAATCACGTCCAGCACCGCCGGCGTCAGCCCTGACATCACCGGCGGATTCTCCATCGCGCGCGACGGGTCCTGCAGGTTGAGCGCGATGCGCGGCGTCGCGCCAATGCCGAACCCCACTTCCGGCGACGACGCCGTTGGCGCGCGCGCGTATTCCGTGCGAAGACTCGAGATATTCGCTGGGAACGGAATGTCGAGAAACTTCCCCTTGCAGCGCGGCGGCGTCGTTGCTGGCGGCGCACCAGCGCGCTCGGCCGTCGTGACGCGCGCGGAGTCGGGCGGGGACGCGCCGTACAGCGTTGTGGATTCACGCAGCCGCGCAACCTGCGAGATGGGAATCTGGAGCAGGTCGCAGAGGACGTTGCGCTCGACGCGCTCGAGCGCCGCATCCGAGTGCACTGTGGCGTGAAAGGACGATCGTCCGCCAACCTGCGCGAACGCAGGCACGGTGGTGCCGGTGGCGGAGCCGGTGATCACCGCGATGCTGTCGTTGGCGCTGCGAGTGCCGTGAGTCCGCCATCGTGCAAGCGCTTCAGCGAGCGATGGTGCACCGCCCGTAAACACCGGGCCGACCACGCGAATGACGGGGGCCTCGGCGACAATGCGAGGGTCTTGGAGAACGCGCTCGCGATCGGCCAGAGCCCGGTCGAATGCAGCCGTGTGGATGCCGCTCGTTGGTATTTCTCCGACGATGAACAGCAGCCGAAGCTTCGTGTTGTCAGTGCTTCTAAAGAGGACGACACCTGGATGCGTCCTTCTATATGCCGTCGTGTCGATCCGATTGTTTCGTGCGGCGAGATCGGACTTCTCCCGGTCCAGCGGCCACGGCAGCCAGAAACGGTCGGTGATGTAGCCCGATGTTTCGAATGCCATGCGCAGTGATACGAGCTCGGCGTCGTACTCGTAGTCGAGGTGTGAATCCAGCGGGTCGGGCAGCGTCGCGATGATGACGTCGAGCGATGGCTTCGGCGCATTCGGACGTCGCGAACCTTCCGTCTGGAAATAGTCCCTGAGGAGCTGAGCGCCGCTGCGCGCACGCCCGCTATCCGGTTTAATGAAGAGATCTGTGCCCGGTGCCGCGCTCTGCGCCTGTTCGACGGCCGACTTCGCGTTCGCCATGCCGTCTGTACCACGACCGACGCGCGTAAGGGGGCTGGTCGCGATGGCGATCAGCCCGATGACACCTATCCCAGCGGCGCGTTTGTCCATGGATCCCTGTTCAACACCGGTCTGGCGTGCTGACGTCGCTCCTGCGCCTGCCATTCAACCAGGCGGTGGGCAAACGTATCCCACCAGAATCCGGAGGCAATCCTCTACCTGAAATTTTCTGGGTGACGCGTGGGCGGTTCGGGCGGGGCCCCCTCCCACAGCTTAGGCCTCGCGTCCATTTTGACGTCCTGTTCCACGTCGCGTGTTACCACCTTCCGGAGGGCAGCATGACGCCCGTCGTTCCCGTTACCACCAACGTCGC
>JBDTXZ010000051.1:0-10535 GCA_040005935.1 bacterium
GCGGCGATGAGCATCGGCATCACGACTTCGCGCGTCGTGCCGGGATAGGTGGTGCTCTCCAGAACCACGAGTAGCCCCGGATGCGCCACCTCGGCCACGGTGCGCGAGGCGGCCTGGACGTAGCTCATGTCGGGGTCGCGCGTCTTGCCGAGCGGGGTAGGGACCGCGATCGAGAGGGCGTCGGCGGTTGCGAGACCCGAGGCTTCGGTGGTCGCCTTGAAGTGTCCGCTGGCCACGAACGCTGCGACTTCTTCGCTGGGAACGTCCTGAATGTGTGACTTGCCGCTATTGAGCAGGTCGCACACGCGTTGACTGACGTCGAAGCCGACAACGTGGAAGCCTGCCCGCGCGAATTCGACCGCCAGCGGGAGACCAACGTAGCCGAGCCCGATAACTCCGACCGTTGCCGTGCGATCGCTTATGCGAGCGAGTAGTTGGTCTTTCATGAGTCAGTATGAAGGGGCTGGCAGCCTGGCTGTCCACACACGAGAACAGCGGCACCGATGATTACGTAGAAGGACGGAACGAGTAATATAGGATACCGGGCACCTTCCTGAGAACAACGGATATATTCCACATCATGATCCGCAACGATAAAGAGCTCATCGTGGTCGGAGACCGCGTGCTGGTGAAGGTCGAGGAGGGCGAGGAGCGCACGAAAGTGGGGCTCTACCTTCCGTCGACGGCCGTGGACAGCCAAGCGGTTCAGGGTGGAACGATCATGGCTACCGGTCCTGGCCAGCCAATGCCGAGCTTCGACGCCGCGGCGGGCGACGAACCATGGAAGGAGCCGGTCCGCGAAACGCGCTTTGTCCCCATGCAGGCCCGGCGTGGCGACTATGCGCTCTTCTTTCGCAAGGCGTCTGTGGAAATCACGTTCGAGAATGAGCGCTTTCTTGTCGTGCCGCAGGCGGCCATCCTGGCGCTCGTACGCGAGTAGACGGCCCCAGCGCCGCATTCATAATTCCTCACTGAGGGTTTAACTGATGTACGACGAGCGATTCATCGCGCCCATGCGGCAGGAGCTTACTCGCCTCGGCGTCGAAGAGCTGCGCACGGCGGAAGACGTGGACGCGAAACTGAAGGAAGCCAAGGGCACAACGCTGGTGGTGGTGAATTCGATGTGTGGCTGCGCGGCGCGCAATGCGCGACCGGCGGTGGCATCGGCGCTGCAGAATGCGGTCAAGCCTGATCAACTGACGACGGTGTTCGCGGGCCAGGACATCGAGGCGACGTCTCGCGCACGTAGCTACCTCACGGGCTATCCGCCCAGTTCCCCGTCCATAGCGCTTCTCAAGGACGGCAAGCTCGCATTCATGCTCGAGCGATTTCAGATCGAAGGGCGCTCGGCGGACGAAATCTCTAGGGATCTCGTCGGCGCATTCGAGCAATACTGCTAACGAAATTGAGGATCGAACGGTGAACGGTCAGCAGTAGTTCAACGCTGCTACCGTTCACCGTTCACCCGTTTAGCCCGCGTATCTCACCCACCGGGCCAGCTCGCGCAGGGAAGGTCTCTTGCCGTACATCAAGAGCCCGACGCGATAAATCCGCGCGGAGAGCCAGATCGCCAATACGCACGCGAGGGCTACCCCGCCCATCGAGATCGCGAGCTCGTACCACGGCACTCCCACGAGCGACATTCGGAGTGGCATCAGGATCGGCGCGGAAAACGGGATCATCGTCATCACGCGCGCGAGCGGGCTGTCCGGACGCGTCAGAATCGGGGCCATGAAAATCACGGACGAGACCAGCATCAGCATGACGGGCATTGCGGCCTGCTGCACATCTTCCTGGCTGCTGATCATTGCGCCCACGGCAGCGAACAGGGACGAATAGAAGATGAATCCCAACACGAAATAGGCGAGAATCATCAACGCTATTCCCGGTGACGGCAGCGCGTTGAAGATCAGGTCGGACGCGCCCGCCTTAGGCGTCTTGTCCCCAAACAGAATGGGACTGATGTACGCCAGCATGCCGATCGTCAGCCCCGCCCATGACAACACCTGCGTGATGGCCACCAGCCCCACGCCAAGGACCTTGCCGGCGAGCAGGGTGTCGGTCGACACACTGGAGACCACGACTTCTGCGACACGCGTTGTTTTTTCATCCATCACGCCGCGCATGATCTGCTGACCGTACAGCACGATCATGAAGTACAGCATAAACGCCACGATGTAACCGAAGGCGAGATTGCCGATCCCGCCACCCGTCTCACGGCCGGTATTGCCGATCTTTTCCGTCTTGGTGTCGAGCCGTTCCGCAGTGAGTGCGGTGACGCGATCGGGGTTGAGCCCTTCCTTCTCGAGGCGTTGCGCCAGTGCCTGTTGTTTGACGGTCCCCATGAGGGTTTGCACATCGCCGAGGGAGCCAGCGTTTCGGCCCGCGTAGCGCACGTATTTGTTGGCGATCGTGTTCGAGTCGAGGACGATGAAGCCGTTGACGACCTTATCCACCACTTCGCTCACGGCGCGGTTTTCAGCATTGTCGAGCGCGTCAGGTGCAACTGTCCTGACCTTGGGAGCAGGCGCGGCGGGAAAGCTTTTCCCCAGCGCCTCGGACACGCGTGCGCCCAGGCCGGCGCCGGTGGCGTCGAGAATGATGATGTTCGTGAGATCCTTGCCAGGCCCCTGCTTCATGGAGATGTACGTCGGAGCGATGGTGACCAATCCGAAGAACACCGGTCCGAGCAGGGTTCCGACGAGGAACCATTTGGAGCGTACGCGCTCGAGATACTCGCGACGGAATACGACGCCGAGTTTGCGCAGGTTAACCTTGGCCACTCATTCCCTCCTCGACGCCCTTGGCGCCGACCTTCTGCAGGAAGATTTGGTGCAGCGACGGCTGCACCAATTCGAAGCGTTGAATCGGCGCTCCTGTTTCGACCACGCGACGCAGGAGCGTCTGTGCATCCGCGCCAGGCGCGAGCTCGATTTCGTAGTAGCGGTTCTGGTCGTCGACGCGCGCGACGAGCGTGCGGTCCGACAGGATGTGCGCGATCTGGTCGCGCGCTTCACCGGCGACAGACAGTGCGACCACGCGCGTGCCGTGCTCGGCCTTCACCTGCGCGACCGGGCCGTCGAGCACCTTGTCACCACGTGCGATGATGCACACCGAGTCGCACAGGCGCTCCGCATTGTCCATCAGGTGCGTGCTGAAAATGACCGTCTTGCCGCGTGCCTTGAGATCGACGACGGTGTCCTTGAGTGCCTGCGCATTGATTGGATCCAGGCCCGAAAACGGCTCGTCGAGGATGATCAGGTCCGGGTCGTGGATGAGGGTACCGATGAACTGCACCTTTTGCTGCATGCCGCGGGAGAGCTCGTCGATCTTGGAGAGCCCCCAGTTCTTCTCCGGCGTCTTGAGGTCGAAGCGCTCCATCCAGTGATCGATGCGCTTCTCGGCAGCGCGACCCTCCACACCCTTGAGCTCAGCGAGGAACTTGAGCACGCGTCGCACCTGCATTTTCTTGTACAGACCGCGCTCTTCCGGCAGGTATCCGATCCGATCCGTTGCGCCGGAGGAGATGTGAGGTTGGCCGAATAGCGAGATGGAACCGCTGTCCGGAATGATGATGTTCAGGATCATGCGAATCGTCGTGGTCTTGCCGGCGCCGTTGGGCCCGAGCAGACCGTAGACGGCGCCACGCGGCACGGCGAGCGTCAGGTCGCGCACGGCGACATGCTCGGCGTATCGCTTGGCGACGTTCTTGATATCAATAGCGAGATCAGACATGTGAGTTGGTTGGGTCAGCACAAGTATACGGTTTGGAACCGTGGAAGTTTTGAGACACGGTGATCATCGACATTGAGCGTCGTGCCGCCTAACTTCCGCGCGTCCCAAGTCCGGGCGCCGCAAACCACGCGGCTGCGTGAGCCGGCGTGAACGCATCCAGTGCGCAATAGAGGATCGATGAGCGACTCCAGGATGCCCGCGACGGTGAAGATGGTGCCAGCGGGCGTTGCTGCGTTGGTTGTGGCGAGCATAGTGTACGCGTTGCTCGCGCAGGTGCAATTTCAATTCGGCTCGGATGAATCCTTTTACATCGGCGCGGCGAAGTCCATGGCGTCGGGACTTGGCTATCGCGTAGCCGGACGTGTACAGACGCAGTATCCACCGGGCTGGTCCCTGTTTCTCATGCCGGTGGAATGGCTGACCAATGGCGATTATGCGTGGTTTGCCCGCTACACCGCGGCACTCCTCCCGGTCGCGCTGTATGCGTCATGGGCGCTTTACTCCGCGCGCAGGGAGCGGCATGCGTGGTGGCTGCTTGCGGCGCTCGTCGTATCGCCCACGGTGTTCGAGATCGCAACGCGCGAAGTGCGGTCCGAGATCGTCTTCACGGCCCTGTCCATGGGGTTTCTCGCTTGGACAGAGCGGACCAACTCCGCGCCGGCACGAGGTTGGGTATCGGCCCGCGTGCTCGTCGGCACCCTGTTGCTTCTCGGTGCGGTCGCCACGCGAACCATTGGTGCGGCGCTGGTGGTCGCCGTCGTGATGACCGGCCTCCACATCGCGGTGACCCAGCGAGCGCAGCTCAAGCAATACGCGCAGCGCATGCTGGTTCCGGTAATCGTGTCCGCGCTCTACATGATGAGTTGGAGCCGGTGGACAAAGGCGCACATCGTCCTCACCTATCCTGGTGAGCCCACAGCGTACGACCGCTGGTTCTGGATGCGCGATCCGCATCACCCCACGGCAGGCGAGGCGACCGTCCTGCAGGTGCTCCAGCGCATTCCCGGGAACGTCAGGATCCAGGCGGCGGAAGCGGCGTCGATCCTGACAAACATGGGTTGGATCGAGCCGAGTTGGACGTCTCCACTCGTGGTCGTCTCGGCCGTGGTGCTCGTGGTTGGCCTGATCGAGGAATGGAGACGGTCGATTCCGCTGGTCAGCTGGTACGTCATTGGCTATATGGGCATCCTTGCCGTGTGGCCTTTCGACGAGGGGACGCGATATATCATGCCGCTCGTCCCGCTCATCGCGCTCCTGGTGGTGTCGGGAAGTCGCGGCTTGGCCAAGGCTTTCAGGGCGCGGCCACACTTGACTGCGCGGGCTCTAGCCATCATCGCCGCGATCGAGCTGGCGGCCCTTGCGAACGGACTACGGTCGACTGGGGGCGTCGTTGGCAAGCAAGCCATCGTCGCGCTGCTGTTCTGGGCAGGTTGCTTCGTCGCGGCTGTTCTGGCCGAGATTCGCATGACCCCCGCTGGCGTTCCGGGCTCGCGTCGCGTCGTGAACTACTCCAGGGCCGCGTACCTCGCCGCGTTCGTCGTGCTCGGCGTGATCGGAATCGCGAGGATCGCGCGATTCAATGTCACGCGACAACTTCAGATGCCGGCGGGCCCGATCTACCAGGTGAGCGATTGGCTGAGCGCAAATGCGCCCGATTCGAGTGTCACCATGGCGCGGCACTTTGCCAGCCTCAATTTCGCGACGCACCACAAGACAGTGCCGTATCCTCTCACATTGAGTGAGGAGGTCATGCGCGCGGCGATACGGGGTCAAAAACCGACCTTCCTCGTCGTGGTCGATTCGACTGGATATGAGTACTATTATCCGTCGGAGCCCGCGCGCCTTGCCCTGATCGAAAAAGCGCTCAACGCGTCCTTGAAACAGAGGGCTCGGCTGAAAGGGGCCGCAATTTACGAATTCCAGCCAGCGACCAGCACCACCACACCGCCGTAGTTCGCTCAATGGACGCCGGCCCACCCCTCGTTGCGCCAGCCACCGCTGGCGCGTCTGAAAGTCATGGTTATGCCCACCTTGGACGCTGTAGAATTGTCCTCCCCCAGCCTGATCGCTCGCGACGACTCGGACATTGAATTGTCGGTGGTCATGCCGTGCCTGAATGAAAAGGACACCCTGGCAATCTGCGTCGAGAAGGCACTTACGGCGCTGAAGACGCGGGGAATTCGCGGCGAGGTCATTGTCGCCGACAACGGAAGCACCGATGGTTCACAGGAAATAGCGCGAGCACTTGGTGCGCGCGTTGTGCAGGTTCCGGATCGCGGGTACGGCAACGCACTGCGCGGGGGAATCGCGGCGGCGCGTGGCAAGTGGGTGCTCATGGGAGACGCCGACGACAGCTACGATTTCCGCGTCATTGGTGACTTCTACGACAAGCTTCAGGACGGACACGACATTGTGCAGGGCTGCCGGCTGCCGCGTGGCGGCGGTACGGTCATGCCGGGAGCAATGCCCCCATCGCACCGCTGGCTTGGCAATCCCATGTTCACGCGCATGGCGAACATGTGGTTCAACGTGCCAGTGAGCGACGTGTACTGCGGCATGCGCGCTTTCCGGCGCGACTTCTACAACAATCTCGACCTGCGCTGTACGGGAATGGAATTCGCGACGGAGATGCTGATCAAGTCCAGCCTCTTCAAGGGGAACATCGCGGAGATCCCGATCACGCTTCACCGCGATGGCCGAGTTGCGCACGCTCCCCATCTCAGGACCTTCCGCGATGGATGGCGGACCCTGCGCTTCTTCCTCCTGTACAGCCCCCGATGGCTGTTCTTCACGCCGGGCCTGCTGCTCATGCTGCTTGGCGTGATCGGTTATGGCGTGGTGCTTTCGCATACGGTCATTGGCAAGCTCCACTTCGACGCACACTCGCTGCTGTTCGCGAGCCTGTTCATCATCATGGGGTACCAGGCAGTGCTGTTCGCCGTGTCCGCATGGACGTTCGCGACGGCCGAGGGTCTCATGCCGATGACCAAGAATCTCAAAGGCTGGTTTGGGCTCATCGACTTGGAGAAGGGGCTCATCGCGGGCGTATTGTCGATGGTGTTCGGCCTCATCCTGCTTGGTCATGCCGTGTTGGACTGGCGTTCGGTCGGTTTCGGCGAGCTGGACTACAGTCACACCATGCGCTGGGTCATTCCTGGCGTGACGCTCATGGCCGTTGGGTTCCAGACAGTGCTCTCGAGCTTCTTCCTGAGCGTGCTTGGCATGCAGCGACCGGCGCGTGAAATCATGCGCTCCGCACACGAGTGAAGGCCACCGAGGCGACTGAGGGCGGCGGCGAGCTGTTCGACCGCTTCGACACGTCATACGAGGAAGCGTTGGCTCGCGGAGTTTCCGCGACGGGTGAAGACGCCGAGTTCTACCTGCAGGAGCGCGTGGCGTGGTTCGGCAAGGCGCTCGCTGCACGAGGGGTTAGCGCCACTCGGGTGCTGGACTTTGGGTGCGGCACCGGGAATGGAGCGCAATTCCTGCTCACCCTTCCAGGCGCGCGCGAAGTCGTTGGCATCGACGTATCGGACGGACTACTGGCGCGTGCACGCGCAGAGCATGGCTCCAGGCAGGTGCATTTCGAGAACGTCGCCACGCACAACGCGGACGGCACGTACGACGTGGCCTACTGCAACGGCGTGTTCCACCATATCCCGCCAGCAGAGCGCGCCGGCGCGGTCGCCGTGGTCCACGCGTCGCTCAAGTCGGGCGGCCTGTTTGCGTTCTGGGAAAACAACCCGTGGAATCCGGGGACGCGCTACGTCATGAGTCGCATCGAATTCGATCGTGACGCGATTACGTTGTCCCCACCCGATGCGCGACGGTTGCTGACGTCGGGTGGTTTCGATATTCTCGGCACGACGTCCCGGTTTTTCTTCCCGCATGTCTTGCGAATGTTTCGCACCGCGGAGCCGTTGTTGAGCAGCATTCCGTTGGGCGGGCAATATCAGGTGCTCTGCCGCAAACGCTGACCAATCCTCTCGTCGCCTTGCTGCCGACGCGGTTCAGCCACGAGATTCGGCACATGCACCGCGGAACTATTGCCGGACTCCTGTTGCTCGCCGCCAGCTGCGCGGATCATGGCGTCGCACCTGACACGCTGGTCCTGTACGAGGCGGCGAGTCTTGCTGGGCCCATGCGCGCTGTGCGAGATACGTTTGCGCGACGAACGGGCACGGTCGTTCTCGAGGAGCACGGAGGGTCGCTCGAACTGGCGCGCCGCATAACGGACCTCCATCGGATTCCCGACGTTGTCGCGCTCGCGGATCACGAGGTGTTTTCGGAGCAACTGCGCCCGCCTGCGACGTCGTGGTACGCGGCGTTTGCGCGCAACCGCATGGTGGTGGCGTACACCGCGCGCTCGCGCTACGCCAGCGAGGTGACTGCCGACAATTGGCGCGCGATTCTCTTGCGCCCGGACGTCGTGGTTGGACGCACGGATCCTGTCCTTGCGCCGGCGGGCTATCGCGCGCTGCTCGTCTATCGATTGGCGGAGACGTACTATCACGACGCTGGTCTTGCCACGCGGCTCGAGGCGCGAACTCCGCCGCGGCTGCTACGCGGCAATGCCGCCGATCTCGCCGCGCTGCTCTCGGCGGGAGAAATGGATTACATCATCGAATACGAGTCGCTGGCACGCGCTCAGAATTTCAAATTCGTCGCGCTTCCCGCGGCTGTAGACCTGGGCGATGCGTCGCAGGCTCCGACGTACGCGATGGCCTCAGTCCGTGTGGGCAATGGGCGCGATTCAATTACGCGTCATGGGTCTCCTATTCTGTATGGCGTGACAGTGCCGCGCGGGGCACCGCACAGTGTCATTGGCGTGCGATTCCTGGAGTTCCTGCTTGGTGCCGAAGCACAGGCGATGCTCCGTGCCGCGCACGTCGATGCGCTTGCGCGTCCGAGGCTGTACGGTGATTCCGTACCGCCAACGCTGCGCTCACTGGGTGCTCCGTGATGAAAGGAGCGGGTCCTTCGTCGCACTCTATTCAGCAGCGATCAGGCCAGGCGGGACGACAAAAGCTCGCGACATACAGCGTCGCAGGTCTCGCCGCGCTTCTTGTTGCGTTGCTCGTGCTGCCGGTTGGCGCGCTCGTGTTGCGTGGTGGCAGTGATGGCCTGCGACAATTAGCTGTCGATGCCGAATTGCAGCGGGCCCTCGCTCTTACAGCGGCGGCGGCCACGATGGCGACGTTGATAACGGTAGTGTTCGGAACTCCGCTCGCGTACTTGCTTGCGCGCGATCGCATGCCCGCGGCCTCGATCGTTGGAGCGCTCGTCGAACTTCCGCTGCTCATCCCGCATCCCGTGGCCGGCATCGCGCTGCTGCTGGCGTTTGGCCGCGCGAGCCCGGCAGGCGCCGCGCTCGCACGCATGGGGCTCGGCATCGTTGGTTCTCCATTGGGCATTGGGCTCGCCATGCTGTTCGTGTCTGCGCCGCTGTTCGTCAGTGCGGCCCGCGAAGCCGTCGCTCGCGTCGATCGGCGCTATGAGGACGTCGCGCGCTCTTTAGGCGACTCGCAGTGGCAAGCCGTGCGTCGAGTAACGCTGCCACTTGCGGGCCGAGGACTGGTTGCAGCGGCGGTCGTGATGTGGGCGCGCGGCGTGAGCGAGTTTGGAGCGATTGTCATCCTGACGTACAATCCAAAAGTGGCGAGCGTGCTGAGCTACGACCGGTTTACGGCATTCGGTCTCGACGCCGCATTACCGGTGGCCGCAGTCCTCGTGATTCTCGCCATGATTCCGCTGTTGGCGCTCCGCGTGTTGCGTGCACGGGGTGGGGCGCTCGAGCGCGCACCGTGATTGCACTGGAGCAACTGTCAGCGCGCGCGGGCAGCTTCGAGCTCCGCGACATCACGGTCTCGTTGCCGTCGGGCGCGTGGGGCATCGTGCTCGGCGCCGCCGGCTCGGGGAAAACGACGCTGCTCGAGACGATCGCCGGTGTGCGTCCTGCAACGCATGGTCGGGTCATGCTTCGTGGTGACGATGCCACCGCGCTTGCGCCCGAGCGTCGCGGAGTAGGAATCGTCTATCAGCATGGCTATCTCTTTCCGCACCTCACCGTAGGTCAGAACATCGCGTACGGAGCTCGAGATGCAGCCGTCGCGCGCGATGCGTCGGCGCGACTGGGGACGGATGAATTCGCGGGACGTTCCGTGTCATCGCTAAGCGGTGGTGAGCGACAGCTCGTGGCACTGGCGAGAGCGTTGGCGCCTCAGCCCGACATCCTGTTGCTCGATGAACCGTTCGCTGCGCTCGACCCGCGGAGACGGACGCGTGTTCGGGCGGAACTTCGACGGATGCAGCGTGAGCGTGGCATGACCGTGCTTCACGTCACGCACGACTTTATCGAAGCGGGAACGCTCGGCGACATCGCCTTGGTGATGGAACACGGAGCGCTGGTGCAAGCCGGCGCACCCGAGGTCCTCTTCAGGAAGCCGGCGTCTGGATCAATCGCTGACTTTCTCGGCATGGAGAACGTGTACTCCGGCACTGTGGAACGGGTAGGCACTGGCGGCGAATCGGAAATTGGCACGCTGCGCTTTACGGGCGATGGCATTGCGCTCATCGGCATTGGTGATCATCCGGGTGGCGCAGGGCACGCCGTCGTGCGCGTCGAAGACGTGATACTCGCCAGGCAGCACGCGAATGCCAGCTCGGCGCGTAACGCATTGCGCGGGACAATCACATCCGTCGCTGACGCTGGCGTGCTCGCCCGCGTGACGATTGCGATTGGTTCAACGACGCTCGTGGCGGTCGTAACGCAGGGTTCTGTCCACGACCTCGAGCTCGCC
>JBDTXZ010000052.1:0-10502 GCA_040005935.1 bacterium
GTGCCGACGACGAGATCCTCGCGGCCGTCCCCGTCCGTATCGATCCAGCTGATCCCTGGTCCGAGTTGGCTAAAACGATTCGGAAGCAGTGGTTGGCGCCGATAGTCATCGAACAGCGAGTCAACGTGTGTGTGTCCGCCCAGCAAGGCAGTGGCGTTCTTGAAGAGCGGTGGTGCCGAGTCGGTCGATGGGCCGCGCGTTGTCTCGACTGCCTCTGCCGCGCTTTCATCGATTTCGTAAAACCGGTTTGCGCGAACGGAGCGTATTGAACTGTGCCTGCCATCGCGCCACGCCACGTCGATGGTGACGAGCGAGTCGCGGCCGGTGGCGAACGAAAGCTGCGCGTCGCTGCCCGACAGGTAGTATCCGCCGACTGTCACTTCGCGCGACTGTGCGGGGAGCGAACTCGCGAGCACCGTAACGACGGCGCCGACGCCCTGATCATTCGGATTCGTGCCCTTGAGCCGAACCGCGACACGCGGTGCGGTACTTTCGTTTCGATAGACGACAGGCGGAGCGTCGAGCCGCGTGACGAGGACATCGAGATCACCATCGCCATCGAAGTCGGCGAGTGCAATGGCTTGCGAAATTGCTTCGTCGACGCCGAAACCCCAGTCCTTGCTGACGTCCCGAAAGCTGACGTCGCCATTGTTGCGGAGCGCGACGCTACGAGCCGCAAGACGAGGAAACTCGCCCTGCTCGCGATTCCACGGCACGCGTGGAGAGCTATTGCGGATGCGCTCGAAGGTGTCGGCATCGCGGATGTCCCATCGGTGGCCATTCACGACGAGCAGGTCCTCAAAGCCGTCGAGATCGACGTCGACGAACGCGGACCCCCACGACCAGTCCGTCGCGGCTACGCCCGCGAAGTCGGCGGCCTGCGCCCACGTACCGTCGCCGCGCGCGACTTGCAACGTATTGCGCATCCACTGCCCTCGGTCGGTCGTCAGTCCTACTTTTTTCGGTAGAGCAGTGTTCGTTGGAACCTGGCGTTGTTGAGCGGCGAGTGTCGGGCTGAGCATGTCGGTCGTGAAGAGATCGACGTGACCGTCACGATTCACGTCCGCAAAGTCGACGGACATGCACGTGTTGCTCGTCTCGCGTATCGACAACGCTGGTGCTAGCCGAAAGTTGCCCTTGCCGTCGTTCAGCCAGAACTCGTCGGGATCCTCGAAGTCGTTGCACACGTACAGGTCCGGCGCGCCATCGCCGTTCACGTCGTAAAAGCGCGCCGCCAACGTGAAGAGGTCCGGTTCCGCGGTGAGCGGCTTGCCGTTTTCATCGGAGAATCTTGGACCGGAAACAGGGGTTCGCGTAAAGTGCCCATGGCCGTCATTCAGGAAAAAGAGATCCACTTCGGCGCGCTGTGAACGGACGATGCCGCCGAGATCGAGTCGTTCCTCGATGCGGTACTCATTCGTCCATGGATCCACCACCTGATAGTGGCCATCGATCTTCTTCACGACCTGATCGAATGCGCGCGCCTGGGGCGGAAAGGAATCGAGGGCGTTGCGCCGTTTATACGTGGCGACGTACAGATCGAGAGTGCCATTGCCGTCTACGTCGGCCAGGGCGATGGTGGTCGCTGCGAAACCGGGTGTTAGGCCACTCGAAGTGGTTCCGTCGGTAAAGTGTCCCTTGCCGTCGTTGAGCCAGAGTTTAAGGGGACCACCTAACGTGCCGACGATCAAGTCGAGATCGCGATCTCCATCGACATCTGCGAATACGGCGCCCGTAGCGGCGAGCCCCCTGGTGTCGATACCGCTTGCGGCCGTGACGTCCGTAAAGTGAAAGTTCCCGTCGTTGTGGTAGAGTGCGGACGGACGTTCCACCGATGCGAGGAACGCATCCGGACGTCCATCGCCGTCGATGTCGCCGAGTGCGGCGCCGGCTCCGATGAGAAGATTGCGATTGGCGAGGGCATGTTCGTCGCTGACGTCATTGCTATGCGTGAGGCCCGTGGACTGCGACGTCAACATCGTGAAGCCGGCATGTCCTTTTGCGCTGCGCGCCAACTCGTGCCACCGATAGCCAGCCTCCTGATGCCAGGACGTATCGACCGGTGGAGATGACGTACAGCCTGACACGAACGGCACAAGCAATCCGATGATCCATCTACGACGCATGCAGTGTCACTACCAAGGGAGCGAGAATGGCGAGCGGTGAGTTGGTTCGCCGCGCGCATCGAAGTATGGGAGCGCTCATGCCTATTCGCCACGCGCTCCGGGCAGCGCAAGATGACAAGCGTCGCAGACTCGGCCGCCCGTTGCACTCGCGCCATGGTGCCCAAGCGTATAGCGTGAACGGAGTATCATGTGACGGCTTGCCTCCACTCGTGGCACCCGACCCAACTTTCTCGCTGTTCAGGAGCACATCGTGCGCACACCATTTCTCCTTGGTCTCGGATCGCTGTTGCTCACCGCGTCCCCGTTGCGCGCACAGCGCACCGACGCAATCAGGGCGGAGATCGACCGCAATTCGGCGGCGATCGCGGCGAAGGTGACCGCGTGGCGCCACGACATCCACTCGCATCCAGAGTTGTCGTTTCAGGAGGCGCGAACGGCCAAGCTGGTGGCCGATCACCTGAAGTCGCTCGGACTCGAGGTGCAAACCGACGTGGGCGGCAACGGCGTGATCGCAATACTCCGCGGCGGTAAGCCCGGACCTGTGGTGGCGTTGCGCGCCGACATGGACGCATTGCCTGTTGTCGAGCAGGTGAACGTGCCGTTCAAGTCCGCTGTTCGCACCACGTACAACGGCCAGGACGTCGGTGTGATGCACGCCTGTGGACACGACATGCACGTTGCGATGCTCATGGGCGCCGCTGAAGTCTTGACCGCAATGAGGGCCGACATTCCGGGCACCGTGAAGTTCTTGTTCCAGCCCGCAGAGGAAAGCCCTCCGACTGGCGGAGCGGGCCCGATGATCCTCGCCGGTGCGATGGACAATCCAAAAGTCGATGCCGTCTTCGGCCTTCATGTCGGCCCGGGCGTACTTGGCCACGTGAGCACGAACGTCGGTCCGATCACGGCGTCCGCCGATTCGTGGAAGGTGATCGTCCATGGTCGCCAGACGCACGGCGCGTTTCCGGCCAACGGTGTTGATCCCATTGTCGTCGGTGCGCAGATCGTGCTCGCGTTCCAGACCATCATCAGCCGCCAGGTCGATCTCACGACTGCGCCCGCGGTGCTCACGGTGGGCGCGTTCAACGGTGGAGTGCGCGAGAACATCATTCCCGACAGTGTCGTGATGATTGGCACACTGCGGACGTATGACGCGGCGATGCGCACCGCGATCCAGGAGCGGATGGTGCGCACTGCCGAGGGCATCGCGAAGAGCGCGGGCGCGACAGCGGAGGTGAAGGTGGTGAACGGCTACGACATCACGAAGAACGACACGCTGCTGACGGAGCGAATGATGCCCACGCTCAAACGCGTCGCAGGCGCGGCAAACTTCAGCATCGGGCGGCCAAGTGCAGCGGGCGAAGATTTTTCACGCTTTGCCGAGCGGGCGCCTGGCATGTTCTTCAACCTTGCGGTCACCCCGCCGGGGGTAGACTCGCGCGGCGCCGTGAATCATTCGCCGCTGTTCCAGGGCGATGATGCCGCGCTTCCGATTGGCGTTCGACTGATGTCGAACGTGGCCTTGGACTTTCTTCAGAGCCGGCAACTGCCGTAACAGAAGACGCGCCGGAGGTCACTTCACCTTCGGCGCGTCGCTCGATCCACCCTTGCCAACACGCGTGTCGCGCAGGAACTGGACCGAGCCAACGCCGCGGCCGCCGCGGCTGTCGGTTGCCGTCGCCAGCACCTGATAGGGGCCCGTCGGGAAGTCCGTGACGTCGATGTTCCCCACCCACACGTACGCATTCCCCAATGCGCCGATACGCGCGTAGGTGAGCGCGAGCGGCCTCCGCAGCGGACCAACCACCGCCACGACGCTCGCCACCGGATAGAGCGTGTTCACGCCGACGACGACGCGCAGGGTGTCCCCGACGAGTCCGTTCGCCACCGGTGCGGCGAAGGTGACGACAATCTTCGCGTCCACATCGTCCGACACGATGATCGTCACCGCGCCGTGTTGCCCCTCGCAGAATGCTTCGACGATTACCGTTCCTGGTGAGAGCGCCTGGACCAGACCCGTGCCGGAGACGGTCGCTACGTTCAGGCCGGCCGTTCCGCTGACCGACCACGTCACGGCGCGGCCGGCGAGGGTGTTCCCAGCCACGTCAGTGAGCGTCGCGGAAAGTTGGATGCTCGCTCCCACGGTGAGGCTCGGCGCGGATGGCCCCACCGTCACGGACGCCACCACGTCCGGCAACGCGGTCACTGTCACGCTCGCCGTTGTCTCGACCCCTTCTGACGTCGCGGCGATTGTCACATCGCCGGGCGTGACCGCGGTCACCACTCCCGTAGCGCTCACGGTGGCCCGCGTGACGTCCGAACTCGACCACGAAACCACACGACCCGAGAGTACCTGCGCGCTGAAGTCCAACGCCGTTGCGGTGAGTTGCACGTTGCCGCCGCGCACCACGCGCGCGACTTCGGGGGAGATCAGGACGCGGGAGACTGGAACGGGAATGACCGTGAGCGGGACCTGGCCCTGCTTTCCATTCACCGATCCCACCAGCGTCGTGTGGCCAGGCGCCACGGCGGTGACCACGCCGGCCGCGCTCACGGTCGCTATGGCGGCCGACGTAGTGCTCCAGAGCGGCGGTGGAACTCCGATCGCCGCGCCGTTCTGGTCGAGCCCAGTGATTATGGCCAGGGCTGCCTGTCCGACTCCGAGCGTGTCTTGCGAGAGCGCCACGTGCACCACCGTCAGCACGGGCGCCGCCGGCGCCGTCGCCCCGCTCGGCGCGCCGTCGCCGCCGCATCCGAAGAGGACACTCACGCTCATCGCAAACGTCGCGCGGCCCAACGCGGCGGTTCCCCAGAATCCGGCGAGAGTGCGAGCGACACGTCGATTCATGTATTGATAATGGGGCATTGCACGCGGCGAGCAAGGGCGGCCATTGCGACGACATGCCCGGCACACGATGTTCAGCGCGAGCTACATCAATTTACCCCAGTCCGTGGTTCCGCCGTCATGACGCTCATCGCTCGCTTCGCCCTCCCCGCGGCGCTGCTGTCGTTCCTTCCCGCTGCGGCGCCACACGACGACCCGCCGCTGCGCGGCTTTACCACGGCAAGCGCCAAAATCGAGCGGGAATGGGAAGCGAAGTTTCGCGCCATTCCCGAGCCCGGGCGCATGCGCGAGGCGATGCGACGCCTCACCCTGCGTCCGCACCACCTCGGCTCGGCATACGGGAAGGACAATGCCGAATGGCTGCGTGCGCAGTATGCGTCGTATGGCTTCGATGCCACGATCGAGCGATTTGACGTGCTCTTTCCTACGCCGATCACGCGTGAACTCGAGCTCGTGGCGCCGATGCGGTTCAAGGCGAAGCTCGAGGAGCCGGCGCTGGCGGAGGATCCCACCAGCAACCAAAAGGGCGAGCAGCTTCCCACGTACAACGCGTATTCCGCCGATGGCGACGTGACGGCGCCGCTGGTGTACGTGAACTACGGCATTCCGGCCGACTACGAATTGCTCGAGCGCAATGGCGTGTCCGTGAAAGGTGCGATCGTGATCGCGCGCTACGGCGGTTCGTGGCGCGGCATCAAACCCAAAGTCGCCTACGAACATGGCGCTGTCGGTGCACTGATCTATTCGGACCCGAGGGATGACGGCTTCGGCGCGGGAGAGACGTATCCGGCCGGCCCATTCCGGCCGAAGGACGGCGTGCAGCGCGGCAGCGTGCTGGACATGCCGACGTATCCCGGCGACCCGCTCACACCGGGCATCGGTGCCGTTCCCGGCGCGAAGCGGCTCGATCGCAAGGACGCGATCACCATCATGAAGATCCCCGTGATGCCGATCTCGTACGCCGACGCGCAGCCGCTGTTGGCGGCGCTCACCGGTCCGCTGGCGCCCGAGGCGTGGCGGGGTGGGCTGCCGGTCACGTATCGCCTCGGACCGGGCGCTGCGCGCGTGCACCTGAAGCTGTCGTTCGACTGGACGCTCAAGCCGCTGTACAACGTCATCGCCAGGCTCCCCGGCTCCACGTATCCCGACGAATGGGTGATGCGTGGCAATCACCACGACGGCTGGGTGAATGGTGCGGAGGATCCCATCTCCGGTCAGGTGGCCGAGATGGAAGAGGCGCGTGCGCTGGGTGAACTCGTGAAGCAGGGATGGAAGCCCAAGCGCACCATCGTCTACGCCGCGTGGGATGGCGAAGAGCCGTCACTGCTCGGTTCGACCGAGTGGGTGGAGCAGCATCAGGACGAGTTGCGGCAGAAGGGTGTGTTCTACCTGAACACGGATGGCAACGGCCGCGGCATGTTCGGCGTGGAAGGGTCCCACTCGCTGGAGCGCTTCGCCAATGAAGTGGCGCGCGACATCACCGATCCCGAGACGAGCGCGCCGGTGGGCGCGCGAGCGCGGGCGGCGCGCATCGTCGGCGGGAACAAGGAAGCACGCACGCGAAGCGACCTGCGGATTGGCGCACTCGGTTCAGGTTCTGACTTTACGCCGTTCCTCCAGCATGCGGGCATTCCCACGTTGAACGTTGGCTTCGGCGGCGAGGATGACGGCGGCATCTACCACTCCATCTACGACAGTTTTTATTGGTACACGCATTTTAGCGACACGTCCTTCGTGTACGGACGCGCGCTGGCGCAGGCGGCGGGGACCATGATCATGCGTGTGGCCAGCGCTGACGTACTGCCGGAAGAATTCGGCAACCTGTCGGAGACGACACGCGGCTACATCACAGAGCTCAAGGCGTTGCGCGAGAGCACTGCGAAGGAGATCGAGGAACTCAATCTCCAACTCGCCGAGGGTGCGTTCGCGATGGTGAATGACCCGAGGCGCCCCACCATCGCACCGAAGGGCAGTGCGCCTGCGCCCGTGCTCAGCTTCGCTCCGCTCGATAACGCGTCCATCGCTCTCGACACCGCTGCGGCCAGATTCGAGAAGGCGTACACCAGCCTTCCCGGTGGCAGTGCGTCGGCCGCATCGCTGGCGCGGGTGAATGCACTCATCCGGCAGAGCGACCAGGTGTTGTTGCTGCCCGAGGGATTGCCGAGGCGGCCCTGGTACCGGCATTCGCTTTATGCGCCGGGCTACTACACGGGCTACGGAGTAAAGACGATGCCCGGTGTGCGCGAAGCCATCGAGCAGAAGGACTGGAAGCTGGCCGAGTTGGAAATTGGGCGCATCGCGGCGGCGTTGCTGCGCGAGAGTGAACTCGTCACGCGCGCGGCGGCGTTGCTCGAGCAGGCGACGGGGACGAAGCTGGTTCCGTAGAGCAGGCGAGAGGGCGAGACTCGTCCTTGAATCTGCGCTAGTACGACTTCGTCCAGATCGCGATCACCGCACACGCGTCGTCGAGGAACACTCCCGGAATCCGCGAAACGCCGGTGTAGACCTCGATTGCCTGAATCTGGGTGGGAATCACAAGCCTCAGAACCTCGCGCTGTTCGTTGAAGTTTGGATCGCTACCGCCGTTGGGGATTCGTCCCGTCATGCGATAGCCATCGATGTAGACCTGGACGCCCGTCGTGCGCCTGCCGCTCGAGAACAAGGACGCGGCACCTTCGTCACATTTCGCGAACTGGATTATGCCTCTCGTAGTTACACGCGCCGTTGGTACCTGCAGCAACAGTGACTGGACGTCCGGCGGGTTTTGACTTTCGATATCCTCGCGCGTAAAGAACTTGCCGTTCGCCGTCGTCATACGTCGGTACACGTCGTCGAAGCGCGGTGGCACGCGCCGAAGTCGGCCCTCGATGCGAACTTCAGGCAACGTGGTCGCCTGGCGTTCGAGCGGGAAATCCCGGCGATCCGTGCGACCCTCCTCGACGTCAACCTCCATCGTCACGGAGTGGTAGCCCAACAGGCGCACGCGAAGCAAATGTGGCCCCGGTGCCAGACCGACCAGCCGATAGAGCCCCGCGCGGCTGGCCGTACTGCTGCGCGCCTCTCCCATGACTTCGACCAGCGCCCCAGCAAGCGCCAGCGTGTCGCCGGCCTGGAACACGCGGCCCCACAACTCCGCGCCAGCAGGACGCTCCTGCGCCCAGGCCGGCGTGAATGCGCTCAGCGCGGCGGATATGGCGGCAAACAGAATCAGCGCACGGTGAGTCCGCACGTCACCGCACCGCCAGCAGCACGGCGCCGAAGAAATCGTCGGGGCCCACCACCTCGCCGCCGGTCGGTTTGGTGTGCGCGCTCCACTGCACGATGACCACCTGCTCTCGCGGGTTGATGTAGATCGCCTGGCCAAAGATGCCTACCGCGCTGAATGTGCCGCTGTTCACGGAATTCGGCGCAGCATCCGTCGGCCACCACATGTAGCCGTACTCGATCCTGTTGCCGCCGGTCAGCGTCTTGGGCGTCGATGCATCGTTGGTCCACCCGGCCGGCAGGATGCTGACGCCGTCGATAACGCCGCCGCGCATGAAGAACAGTCCGAAGCGGCCGAAGTCGCGCAACGTTGCACTCAGTCCACTTCCACCTATCTCATGACCGTCCGGCGCATCAAGCCACCAGCTTGCATCTGTCTCCATGCCGAACGGGCGCCATATCTTCTCGCTCAGGTACTGCGCGAGCGATTTCCCCACGGCGTTTCGGACCACTTCACCCGCTATCTGCGTTTCGCCAGTGCTGTAGTTGTTCACTGAGCCGGGCGGTGCGGCTCGCGAGAGCGTTCGCATCAACTCCACCGCTCCGCCAGGCCTTTGTGCGATTTGAACCTCGAGCAGCCGGCGTCGATCCGACTTCGGATCCGTGTACGTCTCGTTCCAGCGGACACCCGACGCCATCATCAGGAGTTGGCGCACGCTCACGCCATCGTACGCGCTGCCCGTAAGGCGCGGCACGTATTTCGTCACCGGGTCATTGATGCTGCCGATTGCGCCGTCCTTGATGGCGGCACCAATCAACGTCGACGTAATCGATTTTGCGATCGACATCGACATCCAGCGCGTACTCGGCGAATTGCCATACGCGTAACGCTCGAGCGCAATGCGTCCGTTCTTGAGCACGAGCAGACCGCTGACGCGATTGAGTCTCAGGTACTCGTCAAGCGAATACGTCTTACCCTTCGACGTGAAGCTGACGTTCGCCAGCGGCGCGTCGGCCGCAGGCAGCGGATATGGCTTGGCGCCGTGCGCGATGGTGCGGGTGGGGAATAGTCGATCGATGTTGCGGAACGTATTGACGGCGAGTTCCGGCGTGAGCGCGCCATCGTACATCTGCCGCACGGTACCGATCGAGTCGCGCGCGTGCGGATTGACATACGACGCGTGCGAAGCGCCCTGCGCGAACGCGGCGCTCGCGCTCAGGACGAGACCGAGCGCGGCGGCGCCGGTGCACGCTCGCACGACTACTGGCGCTTGTCGACCGTGGTGATTTCGATGACGCCACCCTCGTGCCCGGGACCGCGCAGCAACACGGCGCGATTCTGGTCGAGGTATTTCATCTCGATGATCTTCGTCGCGGAGATGGTGGCGAGCACCTCCAGATCAGGCTGCCGCTTGTCGTCGATGTAGAGAATCACCTCCTGCCTTCCCCCGCCTGAGTTCGTAATGTTCGACGACGCGGTGCGCCCCATCGGTGGGCTCAACCACTGTGGCCGCAGGATTCGGACGGCTTCGCGGGCAGTCATGATGCTCGAGCCTGCTTCATCCAGTTCGACGCGAGTGATCTTGTTTCGATCGCCGCGGCCTTGCTGCGCATGGATGGGGGTGGCGAACACGATGACGCTCAATAAGGCGCAGAGACGTACGATGGGCAGGCGCATGACAACCCTCGGTAGACATCGTTAACAGCCAGGACATCGGTGGGCTTGCAGCATAACCTTGGGACAGACGCAACGACGGGCTCGAGCAACCAACGGCGTGAGCAACGCATTGTACCCTCGTTCTTGCCCGGAGTGCCACCCGTGCACATCCGCCGTGCCTCGCGGCGCTGAATCGTAATGGTGATAGGGGGCGCGCGTCAGGGGACACGCTGATAGACCACCTTGCCGCCCAGCACAGTCAGATCCACGCGCGTCGTCAGAATTCGCTCGGGCGGAATCGTCAGGAGATCGGCCGACAGCACGATGACGTCAGCCAGTTTTCCCGGTTCGATCGTTCCCTTGCGTTGCTCTTCCCGCGTGAGATAGGCACCCCCGCGAGTGTACGCCTCGAGAGCTCGCAACCGCGTCACGCGCTCCTCGGCGCCGTACACCGTGCCACTCTTCCCCTTACGCGTAACCGCGGCATACAGGCCAACCATCGGGCCAATCGGAAGGATGTCGCTCGAGAACGCCATGAAGATGCCTCGACTCATCGGCGTGGCGATGGGGTTGTTGTGCGCCAAGCGGGCTCCGTCGAGCGTCTGGCCATACCGCTGCTCGAGCGTGTACGTGAAGTTCGGCTGCTGCGCCACGAGAATCGAATCTCGCGCCA